>NZ_JAUMSQ010000471.1:0-3036 GCF_030519285.1 Mycolicibacterium arseniciresistens | reverse complement strand
TGGTCGGCGGCCCAGCGGTAGGCGGCGTCGGCGTCGTCGACGGCCGCGGGCGCCTTGTGCTCGGGCGCGAGCCGGTAGTCGACCGACAGCACGTGCATGCGGCCGTCGCGGCTGATCCGCCGGCAGAGGTCGTCGTGAGTCTCCAGGTCGCCGATGACGAACCCGCCGCCGTGGAAGAAGACCAGCAGCGGCGCCGGACCGGAGACGGCCTGCGCCGGCCGGTAATGGCGGGCGGGGATCGGCCCCGCAGGCCCGGGGATCTCGATGTCGCTGACGTCGGCGGCGATGCCGCACGGGAACATCGCGGCCACCGTCCGCAGCTGGGTGCGGGCGACGGCCACGTCCTCGCTGGCCACCAGGCCGCCGATCCCGGCGACCCGCTCCCCTGTCAGCATCAGCTGCAGCGTGGTGTCGAGCGTGTTGCCGTCGACAGTGACCGATCGGCCACCGAGCACCACCCGCTTGACCACATCGGGCAGCCGCGGGATGACCCGGAACGAGGCGGCCGTGACCGCGTTGACCACCGCGTCGCGCACGGTGCTGCGCCCCCGCGGCGCCGGCCCCGGTCCGGACTCCTCGGGCCCGACCCGCGGTGCGTGCAGAGCGTCACTCGATGTCATGGGTATCCCTCGTTCGTTGTCAGTGTCATGTACCCGCTGCCGCCGGAACACCCACCCCCGGCCCGGGTGCTGATTAGGCCGCGTTCCGAACTCGTAATATCGTCATCCGCAAGTCGGTGAACCGATCTCCGGACCTTCAAACCACAGGGTAGGTGACATGACAACGGCGCCAGCGGTTCCCACCGTCACGCTCAACGACGGACACTCGATTCCCGTCCTCGGACTGGGGGTGGGAGAGCTCTCCAATGCCGAGACCGAGCGCGCGGTGTCGGCGGCGCTGGAGGCCGGGTACCGGTTGATCGACACGGCGGCGGCGTACGGCAACGAGGCCGCGGTGGGCCGGGCGGTGAAGTCGTCGGGCATTCCGCGCGACGAGGTGTTCGTCACCACCAAGCTGGCCACCGGCGACCTGGGCTTCAAGTCCTCTCAGGACGCGGGCCGGGCGAGCCTGGAGCGGCTCGGACTGGACTACGTCGACCTGTACCTGATCCACTGGCCCGCCGGTGACCACGGCAAGTACGTCGACAGCTGGGGCGGGCTGATGAAGCTCAAGGAAGATGGGGTGACCCGCTCGATCGGTGTCTCCAACTTCCACGCCGAGCATCTGTCCAACATCATCGACCTGTCGTTCTTCACTCCCGCGATCAATCAGATCGAGCTGCATCCGCTGCTCAACCAGGCCGAACTGCGGGCGGTCAACGCCGGCTACGAGATCGTCACCGAGGCCTACGGCCCGCTGGGCGTGGGCAGGCTGCTGGAGAACCCGGCGGTCACCGCCGTCGCGCAGGCCCACGGGAAGTCGGCCGCACAGGTGCTGATCCGCTGGAGCATCCAGTTGGGCAACGTGGTGATCCCCCGCTCCTCGGACCCGGAACGCATCGCCGCGAACCTCGACGTCTTCGACTTCGAGCTCACCGGCGACGAGATGGCGACGCTCGACGGGCTCGACGAGGGCACCCGTTTCCGTCCGGACCCGGACACCTACACCGGCACGTAGCGCAGCCGGGCGCGGCGGCACCGGTGCACCGGCACCGCCGCGGCGGGCGACTGCGGCCTACTGCTCGGCCTGCTGGCGGGCCTCCTGCACCTTGGCCTCGGCACGGGCCTTATCCGCCTCGGCTTCCTTGGCGGCCACCTCACGCTGGGCCTCGGCCTTGTCCTGCTGGGCCTTGCCCTCGCGGACGAGGTCGTCACGCCCGGTCACGGTGCCGATCGCTTCCTTGGCCTTGCCCTTGATTCCCTCGACGACGCCCTCGGCGCCCTTCTTCGCATCCGACATGGCATGATCCTTTCTCTCGACTGCTGTGCCGTACATGTGTTGAGACGTGCGCCGGTTCGCAAACCGAACGGCAGATCGCTGTGTGCTGCAACACGTTTCACCGCACGGGCGGGTGGCGCCGCTTGGTGTCGACACGGATCAGCGTGCGCACCGCCACGGTGTCGCCGAGCATCAGCCCGACGGTGCGCACCACCTCGTCGGCGGCGCCCACTCCGGCCGCGAGACCGCACCGCGCCGCGACCGTCGCGGTGAGCGTGATGGTGGGCAGCCCGTTCTCGACGACCGCGCGTGCCTTGGCCCCCTGTACACCGGGCATGTCGCCGAGCACGCTCGCGGCGACCTCTGCGACCGACGCCACCTCGGCCGACAGCGCCGCCTCATCGTCTCCCGGAAGCGCGACCCTGCCGGCCTTGGCAGGGCCACGGTGGGCGGCAAGCCATCGCACGCCGAGCACGACCAGCACCACGCCTGCGGCGGCGCAGGCAAACTTCCACCAATCATGCTGTGCTGCAGCAGAAATCGGTGATGTCAGCAGCTCGCCAGAGAAGTCCGGCGCCTGCGTCCACCGCAAAGTCAGTACCGCGACGGCCACGAGCACGGCGCCCACGGCCCCGAGGACCATGCGGTCCAGCAGGTCACTCCTTCTCATCGGCGCTTCTCCTCGGTTCTCACCCTGATGCGCGGCTGCCTGGCCAACCCGGCGAGTTCGGCGGACACCGCCTCGACCACCCGGTCGCGGCGGATCTGGTCGGCGGACGGCCCGGCGACGGCGCACCGCACGGACACCGAACGCCTGCCGACCGAGCTGCGCGCGTCGAGGACACCTGGCACCGACTCGGCCGCGGTCGACACGATTCGGGCCAGATCGGCGTAGTCGACGAACACAGCGGTGGCGGCGGCGATCCTCAGACACCGTCGCCTGCGCGGTCTGACTGCGGCGACCAGGCAGGCCATCCCGACGAGGGCGGCGAGCACACCGGCGGCGGCGACGAACCCGACCGGTTTGGGTTCACCCAGCCACTCGGCGGCTGCCGGCAGCCATGGCGATCCGCCGAGCCAGCCGATGCCGACTGCGGCCTCGCGCAGCGCCAATGCGCCGGCGCCGACCACGGCGAGGGCGAGCAGCACACCGGCGTA
>NZ_JAUMSQ010000470.1:0-3053 GCF_030519285.1 Mycolicibacterium arseniciresistens | reverse complement strand
GCTCGGCCACAAGAGCGCGACGCTCGTCGGCCACGCCGACGGCGGACTCGTGTGCTGGGCGACGGCCGTGCTGCATCCCCGGGCGGTGCGGGCGATCGCGGTGGTCAGCTCGCCGCACCCGGTGGCGCTGCGCAGTTCGGCGATGCGGCGGCGCGACCAGGGCCGTGCGCTGCTGCCGTCGATGCTGAGCTACCAGGTGCCGGTGTGGCCGGAACGCTCACTGACCCGCCACGACGCAGAGGAACTCGAAGCGCTGGTGCGCCGCCGGGCCGCGGCGCCCTGGCAGGCGTCGGAGGATTTCACCGAGACCGTCGGGCACCTGCGTCGCGCCATCCAGATCCCATCGGCCGCCCACTCCGCGCTGGAGTACCAGCGCTGGGCGGTGCGCAGCCAGCTGCGCGGCGAGGGCAGGCGGTTCATGCGTTCGATGAAGCGGCCGATCGCCGTGCCCGTTCTGCACCTGCGCGGCGACGCCGACCCGTACGTGCTGGCCGACCCGGTGAACCGCACGCAGCGGTACGCGCCGCACGGCCGGTACGTATCAATCGCCGGCGCAGGGCATTTCGCTCACGAGGAGGCGCCGCAGGAGGTCAACGAACAGCTGTCGCGCTTCCTCGCGCACGTCTACGGGACGTGACGGGTCAGCCGACGCAGGCGCCGGTGGCCACCGGTGCGGTGTTGTTCACGTTCATCAGCTGACGCGCGATCTCGCTGTAGCGCAGCACGAATCCGGTGTCGGGATCGTCGACGGCGGCGCCGAACACCACACCGAGCACCCTGCCCTCGCGATCGATCATCGGGCCACCCGAGTTGCCCTGCCGCACTTGCCCTCTGATGGTGTACACGTGCCGCGACACGGTCGACTTCTGGTAGATGTCGGGCCCGTTCAGCTCGATCCGCTCGCGCACCCGGGCAGCCGTCGGGGTGAAGTCGCCGCCACCGGGATAGCCCAGCACCACCGCGTCGGTGCCGTCCGGTGCGTCCTCGGTGACGAACTCGAGCGCCGGTGCAGGCAGGTCGGGCACGTCGAGGATGGAGATGTCGGCGGCCGGGTCGTAGGACACCACGAACGCCTCGTACTCCTGCCCGCCCGCGTCGACGGTGACCGTCTCGGAGCCGGCGACCACGTGGGCGTTCGACATCACCCGGCCGGGTGAGATCACGAAACCGCTGCCCTCGAGCACCTTCTGGCAGCCCGGCGCGAAGCCCCGGATCTTCACGACGCTGGGCCTGACCCGCTCCACCACCGGATCGGTGATCAACCCGACGTCGGGGGCCTCGACCTCGGCGATCGGCGTGCGGCCGAACGGCTGCCACACATTCGGAAGGCCGGAGGTGTTCAGCAGCGCCTTGAGCCGGCCCGGCACCGTGCGCAGCTGCTCGGGCACCACCTGGTCGACTTCGCTCCACACCTTGGAACCGCTGACCGCCGCCACCAGCCTGGGCTGGTCCGAGGACTGCACGAGGAAGCCGAGCATCCAGGCGGCCAGCAGCACCGCGACCAGCTGGAGGCTGGAGCCGACCACGGAGTCGAACAGGCGCATCGGGCGGTTGCGGATCGCGCTGCGCACCGCCCGGCCGAGCACCACGCCGGCGATCTCACCGATCACCACAAGCGCGAGGATCAGGAACAGCGTGACGAACAGTTTCTGGCGCGGGCCCGGGAACGCCTCGACCAGGTGGGGGGCCAGCAGCACACCGGCCACCGCGCCGAGCACCACCCCGAGCAACGCCATCAGCGACCCGAGTGCACCGGAGCGCCAGCCGGAGACGGCGGCGACGAACGCGATGCCCAGGATGGCGAGGTCGAGCCACTGTGACGATGTCATGATTGGCCTTCACCGTAGCCGCCGGCGGCGCCGTCGTGGTCTCCGACAAGCGCCATCGCTTCGTCGAGTTCGCGGACGTCGTCGGTGTTCCACGGTTGGGCCCACCCAGCGACGTCGAGGATCGCCGAGACGACCTGCCCGGTGAACCCCCACACCAGCATCTCGTTCAGCAGGAACGCCGGCCCGGAGAACCGCCGGGTGTTGGCCTGGCGGTACACCATCAGGCGGTTCCGCGGATTGATGAACGCGCGCAGCGGGACCCGGGCCACCACAGCGGTCTCCGACTCGTCGACGACGTCCACCGGCCCGGGATCCTCGGAGTACGCGAGCACCGGGACGACGTGGAAGCCCGACGGCGGGATGAACATCTTGTCGAGGGTGACCAGCGGCGTGATCCGGGCGGTGTCGATGCCGGTCTCCTCGGTGGCCTCCCGGAACGCGGTGCCGACCGGACCGTCGTCGCCGGGGTCGGTGGCGCCGCCGGGGAACGCGGCCTGGCCGGCGTGGTGACGCAGCGTGGACGCCCGGACGGTCAGCAGGAGATCGGCGTCGTCGGGCAGTCCGCCGGCCGGGTGGTCGTGCGGGCCGGAGAACAGCACCAGCACGGCGGCGTCGCGCTTGGACCCCGTCAGCGTCGCGGCGGCGTTCGCCGCGGTGATGGTGGCGAGGACGTCGCGCGGGACCCGCCTGCGGTACGCACTCGGAACCCGGCCCACGTTGTCGACGAGCGGGCGGAGCCAGCCGGGCGCGGCGTCAGGGCGCAGTTCACCCTGGTCGCGCGCGGTGCTCACCCCGGCCCTCCTCCTGTCTCCCGGCCGATCACCGGGTCCACCGCCGCCGCGATCTCGTCGGCGTCGGCGAAGGATCTGGGCAGGATTTCGGCAACGGTACCGTCCGCGCGCAGCACCACCGTTGCGGGCATGACGTTGGGGACCCGGAGGGCCGCCGCGACGAGTCGGCGGCCGTCCTGCAGGGTCGGCAGGTGCACGCCGAGCTCGGCGAGGCGCAGCAATGCAGCGGTCTCGTTCTCGTCCTGGTGCACCGTCAGGACCGTCACCCGGTCGCCGGCGCGGCGCTGGTATTCGGCCATGGCGGGCAGCTCGTCGGCGCACGGGCCGCACCAGTAGGCCCAGAGGTTGAGCACCACGGTGCGCCCGGCGAGCGCGGCGGCGACGTCGACCGGAACGCCGTCGCCTGCGCATTCGAGCGTGACGTCGCGCAGCG
>NZ_JAUMSQ010000047.1:0-6084 GCF_030519285.1 Mycolicibacterium arseniciresistens | reverse complement strand
GTGTGCGCGTCGGCCATGGCGGTGTCGCCGAAGAACTCGAGTTCGTCGGCGCCGGGCAGGCCGACGCGGATCTCGGCGCCTGCGTACCGCGGGCCGCGATCGCGCGACCACGCGTCGGCGTCGTCGCGTGCTGCCATCACCGCAAGGACCCGGTCGACGTCGTCGACGCAGCCGGCCATGACGCTCAGGCAGTCGAGTGACCTGCAGGCCGGCACCAGACCCACGGTGCTGATCAGTCCGCGCGACGGCTTGAAGCCGACGACGCCGTTGAGCGCGGCGGGCACCCGGCCGGAGCCCGCGGTGTCGGTGGCGACCGCGAACGGGACCTGCCCCAGTGCCACCGCTCGTGCGGACCCCGAACTCGATCCGCCGCAGATCATCTCGTCGCCGTAGACACTGCGCGGCACCGTGTACGGGGTGCGGGTGCCGTTCAGGCCGGTGGCGAACTGGTCCAGGCTGGTCTTGCCGACGTAGAGGGCGCCGGCGTCGAGCAGCCGCTGCACCGCGGGCGCGGTCCGGTCCGCGACGTAGGCGTAGTCCGGGCACGACAGCGTGGTCGGCACTCCCGCGACGTCGATGCTGTCCTTGACCCCGAACGGCACGCCGTAGAGCGGCAATGTCCTTGCACCCGTTCGGCTCTCGATTTCGGCGGCGGCGGCGAGCAATTCGTCGCGCGGGACCGTCGACAACCAGGTGCCGTCGTCGCCCGCCCCCGCGATCGCGTCGGCCACCCGAGCGGCGGTCCTGGTGGGGGAGCCGGTCCCGCCGGCGTGGGAGGCCAGGATCTCGGCCACTGACGGACCGATCGACGGACCCCGCGAATCAACTGGCATAACCGTCGATTGTCGACAGAATGATGGCGGATTCGGGTCGGTGGTGTGTCGATCGTGTTAGCGCTCGGGCGGGAGCTCGACGTAGCGCAGGTGACCGTGGTCGGCAAGGGCCGCGATGACGACCGCGGGATCGTTGGCCTGCAGCGCGGTCAGGATGGCGCGGTGGCGGGCGATGCCGTCGGTGGCGGTGTGCCTCGCCTCGGTGCGCAGGTTGCGGGCCATCGGCAGCTGGAGCTTGAGCAGGATCGGCGCCAAGGTCAGGTCCAGCTGGCGGTTCCCGGCGAGCCCCGTCACCGTGGCGTGGAACCGGCGGTGGGCGTCGTCGCGGGCCAATTCGTCATCGGCGGAACCCATGTCGTCGAGTGCCGCGCGGACCGGGGCCAGTGCCGACTCGAGGTCCGGTCGTGGCAGTGCGGTGTCGATCGCGTGGCACTCCAGCACATGACGCAGCGCGAAGAGAGCCCTGACGTCCGAGGGGGAGCAGTCCGCGACCCGGGATCCGCGCCGCGGCATCTGCTCGACGAGACCCTGCTGGGCGAGCAGGCGCAGGGCCTCGCGCAGCGGCGCCCGGCTGATCCCGAACTCGGAGCACAGCCGCTCCTCGACGAGCTTCTCGCCCGGCCGCAGCGCGCCGCTGAGGATGGCGTCGCGCAGCCGGTCGCCCGCGACGTCGACGAGCGTCGGCGGCAGCGCGTGGCGCGACGCGTCGACCCGGGGTTCGGCCATGGCGGTCAATGGTAGGAACTCGCCGCCGGGTTTGCTTCGTTGTGCGCCCATGCCGACCCTCATCGACACCCTTCCGCAGCCCCATGTGCAGGCCGAACGGCTGATCGACGTCGGGGCGCACGAGCTGGCCGGTCTGTCCGCGGACGTCCTGCGCGAGGCGGCCGGTCGCGCAAGCGGCGACGCCGTCCTGCTGGCGATCGACCCGCTGCTGCTGCCGCCCTCGGCGCTGGCTCCGCTGCTCCGCAGGCACGACAAGGCGGGTTTCGTGGTCTCCGACATGGCCGACGTCGACGAGTTCGCGCCGCTGCCCACCGTGGCACCGCCGGGCGGACCGGTGTATGCGATCAGCGGTGTCGACCGCGGCGACGAGATGGCGAACTGGAGTCCCGACGAGGCGCTTCCGGCGATCGAGGCGGCCGGTCGCACACCGCTGACCCTGGCCGAGGGACTGCACTGGCTGATCCAGCAGCCCGAGGCGCTGCAGCGGGGCCGCTGCTTCATGACCGTCGGCTCCCGCCGTCGCAAGCCGGACGGACGGCTCGACGCGCGCACTCCGGCGCTGTGGATCAGCAACGGCACCGGACGTGACGGCCCCGCTCACCGCGATGCCCCCAAGGTCGGCTGGTGCTGGGCGGGCAACCGGCACACCTGGCTGGGATTCGCCTCTGCCGCAGCGCGCGTGGCGCTCTGATCGGCGGTCAGGGTGTGTCGGGGGTCAACCAGCGCTTCACCCACCGGCGCAGCCGGTCGGCATCGGCCGCGGTGCCTGCCGCGGCGAGGTAGCCGTCCGGGCGGGCCAGCAACCAGGCGGCGGGATCGGCGGTGAGCGTGGGCGCCGAGGCCAGCCGACGCACCGTCACGGCGGTCGACAGTCCGGTGTGCAGGGGTTCGTCGTCGCCGAAGACGAACAACGTCGGGCCGGACAGGTCGAGCAGGTCGTGCAGGCACCGGTGGTCACCGTCGACGGTGACCACAGCGGCGTCGGGGATCCGGTCGCCCGCGCGCAGCTTCCCGATCCGGCCGCCGTCGGCACTGAGCGGCGCGCCGCGGTAGCCGGCGCTCAGCTGTCCGAGCCGGTCGGCGGCCTTGCGCTGCACCCGGACCCGCGCGAGCACCAGGGGCGCCAGGCGGGTGAGCGCCGCGTGCGCCAGCGGGCTGGTCGAGTTGAACGCGGCGGTGGCGCGCTCGGTCATCGTGACGAGGTCGCGGATGACGGGTAGCCGGTCGGACTCGTAGGTGTCGAGCAATTCGGGCCGGGCCCGGCCGGCCAGTACGAGTGCCAGCTTCCAGGAGAGGTTGACCATGTCCTGGATGCCGGCGTTCATCCCCTGCCCGCCCGCCGGGCTGTGCACGTGGGCGGCGTCGCCGCCGAGGAACACCCGCCCCGCGCGCAGATGGGCGGCGTGCCTGCTGTTGATCCGGAAGCGGGAACTCCACCGCAACCCGGCGACCCGCGCCGGAATGGCGGCCGTCCGGTCGTAGAGCTGCTGGATACCGGCCAGTGTCGGGTCACCGGCGGAGCCGGTGAGGCCGTCGGGATCGGTTGCCATGAACCGGAACCGCCCGGCGCCCATCGGGAACACCGCGAGGAAGCCGCGGCGGCCGAGGAAGATCGACAGCTGATCCTCGGGCACGTCCCCGGTGAGCGACAGATCGCCGAGCACGTAGGAGTGCGACAGCTGCCTGCCCTCGAAGCTCACCCCGGTCGCCTTGCGGATGACGCTGTGCGCGCCGTCGGCGGCGATGACGTAGCGGGGCCGGACGATCTCGGATTGCCCGTCGTCCGCGCGAAGGTGCACCGCGACGGAGTCGTCGTGCCGGCGGACCGCCGTCACCGCGACACCCCGCTCGACCTTGACGCCCTGGCGGCCGAGCTGTTCGGTAAGCACGCGTTCCGTCTCGGACTGGTCTAGCAGCAGCACATAGTTGAAATCGCTTGCCATCCGGTGTAATTCGATTTCGGCGAGCTTGCCGCCCGCCGCGTACAGCGCGGTGGCGTTCGCCCGGTTGCCGAGCCGGAGCAGTTCGTCACCCACGCCGCGGGGCCGCAGCAGTTCGACGGTCCTGGCCTGGATGCCGAGCGCCCGTGAGGTGGTCGAGGGCGCACCCGCCCTGTCGACGATGCGGACGTCGACGCCGAGTCGCGACAGTTCCATGGCGGCGGTCAGTCCGGTCGGGCCCGCGCCGGCGATCAGCACTGCTGGGTCGTTCATGTCCACCACTCCTCGTGTCACCAGTCGATGACTTAGACCGTAGGCCGCGTCCGGCAATCAAGTCAACAGTCGATGACTTAAGCTGCTGCGGTGGCAGCCACAGGGCAACGCAACGCAGCCCGTCGGCCGAGCTCTCGACACCGGCGATGAGAACGTGTTCTAGTTCTGGGATGCCGCGCTTCACCCGTGTCGAGCACCTGACGCCCGACGACGTGGCGCAGCTGCGAGCCACTTACGGCGGGCTCGCCGATTCGGTCCGCGACCTCGTCGACGCCACCATCCGCACCGAGGTCGACGCGGAAGCGGTGGCCACGGCACGCGCCCAGATCGACGCCGCCACCGCGCTGCTGCGGTCGCGCCAGGTCGACGGCGCGTTCGGCGTCCAGATCACCTCACATGGCGACCGGATGCCGTGGGGCAACCCGGTGATCGGCGTCCGCAATCCCATCGCACCGCCACTGGTGATCGAGCGGGACGACTCCGGCGCGGTCCGCACCGATTTTCACCTGGGTGCCGCCTACGAAGGACCGCCGGGACATGTGCACGGCGGCGTCGTGGCGATGGTGCTCGACCACGTCCTCGGCGAGGTGGCCGCCAACGACCCGGAGAGCCCGCGGTTCACCGGCACCATCAGCGTCCGGTACCGGCGCGCCACACCGCTCGGACCGCTGCGTGCCGAGGGCAGCGTGTCGCGGATCGACGGCATCAAGGCCTACGCCACCGGTCACATCGCCGACGCCGACGGTGTCACCGCGGAGGCCGAAGGCGTGTTCATCCTGCCGACGTGGGCGCGCGGCTGACCGTCAGGGCAGCGCATTGACACCGCCGGACAACCGGGCGAGCTGCGCGGTGATCACGCCGATCTCGGCGACCAGCACGCGGGCCGCCGCGAGATCGGACGGCAACGTCGATGCCACCTCGCGGACCCTGGCGTTCGCGGCGGCGAGCGCCTCGCCGTCGACCGTCCACGCCGCGGTGGGGTCCGGGAACCCACCGCGCAGCACGTCGACGTAATCGTCGACGACCGTGACGAATTCGATGGTCATCGTCGCAGGCAACTGGCCGGGCAGGTTGTTCTCCAGGGCGGTGCACGAGGCGGTGACGGCATTGAGCGCCGAGCGGTAGGTCCGCAGCCACAGCCGCAGTTCGCGCGCCGCGACACGGGTGGTGCCACACGCCGCCTCGAACGCCGCGCGCGACCGGAAGGCCCGCTGCCAGGCGGCCGACACCGCGTCCGCGGGCCGGTCGACGTCGTGCACGAAGGCCCGGATCACCGCGGCGGCGTAGTCGACCTCGGCCCGCAGCAGCTCACCGGCCCGCTGACGCAGCCGGACCAGTCCGTCGTCGGGCAGCAGCACGTGGCCGAGCACGGCGAGCGCACCACCGATCACGGCGGCGGTCAACCGGTCGGTCAGCGCCGCCGCGCCGGCAACGGCCGAGACGTCGACCAGGAACACGAGCGCCGCGGCCAGCCCGGCGCTCACCGCGATGTACCCGTACGCCGAGATCGCATAGGTGAGTCCGAGACAGAGCACGGCCAGCGCTGCGGCCACCAGACCCGTCGGGTGCCACATCACCGTGACCACCGACGCGACGCCGATACCGGCGAGGACTCCGGCGATGCGGCCCGCGCACCGTGTGTAGGTGTGCGCCGTCTCCGGCCGGAGAACCAGCAGCACCGCGAGCGCGACCCAGTGCCCGTGCGGGAGCTCCGCCCAGCGCGCGAACGCCGTCCCGGCCGCTGCGGCGGCCGCCAGCCGGATCGCGTGCCGCAGGATCGACGAGGTCCGGTCGAGTTGACCCTGCACCGCCCTGATCCGGGTGCGCGCCGCCCCCGCGACGTCGGCACGGGTCAGCCGGCGCAGATCCGATGTCGTGGAGGCGATCTCACTGAACTGCGCGGCGACGGCCTCGCGCAGTGACGACACGAGGCGCTGCGCCGCGGCTCTGTCGGGCCCGACGGCCGTGTCGGCGGCGGCGAGAACCGCGGCCAGGGCGTGCACGGCGTCGTCCCGGTCGCGCACGGCGATCGCCTCGAGGGTGTCCGCGGCCGCGGCGAGCAGGCGACTGCGGACGCCGGGGTCGGTGACCTTCGCCGCCGCGGTGACCGCCGCGGCTATGCGCTCGGGCAGCCCGTACCACTGCCGGTAGGCCAGCGGGCGGCGTCGCGCCTGGTAGTCCGACAGCGTGAAGGCGTCGCGCAGATGGCGCAGCGGCGCCGGGTCGACGCAGGCACCTGCATCGTCGGCGAGCGCGCGGGAGTTCTCACCGAGCGAGCGGTACGCCCGCTGTGACGCCGCCCGCTGCGTCCG
>NZ_JAUMSQ010000469.1:0-3081 GCF_030519285.1 Mycolicibacterium arseniciresistens | reverse complement strand
GGGGCCCGCTCCCGCACCCGGGGGCGCCGGTGCCGGCGCAGGCGCGCTGCTCGGCGTCATCGTCGGCGGCGTCACCGAGGTGGTGGTCGTGGTGGTGGTGGTGCTCGAGGTGCTGCTCTCCGAGGACTCGCCGTCACCGCCGCCACAGGCGGCGAGCAGCGCACTCGCGGCGATGGCGGCGGCGCCGACGGTGACGGGGAAACGGCGGGCGGTGCGCTGGGCAGGCATCTGTGCTCGATTTCTGTGGGGGGATCGAAGGACTGGGTCTCCAGTACCCAACGAGGCGCGACTCGAATCCGGCCCGCAGCGTTTGGCGAACGGGAGACCAGGGCATCGCCACGGCATGAATCTCGCGCTGCGCAGCGGCATGCTCTCGGTGGACCGGGTGATCCGCGCGTCACCGGCCGCGGTCTGGTCGGTGCTGACCGACCTGAACCGCTGGCCGGAATGGGGCCCCACCGTCTCGGGTGCGAAGCTGCTCGACGGCGACGAACTGGGGCTCGGCGAGCGCGGCAAGGTCTGGACCCCGGTCGGTGTCCCGCTGCCGTTCACCATCACCGAGTTCGAGCCCGGCCGCAGTTGGTCGTGGCAGGTCGCAGGAGTCCCGGCGACCCGGCACAGCGTCGTGCCGCACGACCGCGGTGCGCTGGCGAGCATGGCCGCGCCGGTGTGGGCGGGCGCCTATCTGCCCGTGCTGGCGATCGCACTGCGCCGCATCGACCGGATGGTGACCGGGCACTGAGCACTGCCCGTTGACGCACACTTCGCGCACATCGAACCTCGCGGCGTGTCCCGGTGTCATGCTGAGGTGACCGACGCGGAGGTGGGACATGCGGGCAGTCACCGAAGCACTCGAAGCGGCCACCGTACCGAGGGTGCCTGGAAGTAACGGCGCGCCAGCACGATTCGCGGTCGAGATGGGCGACGGCCGGCATGCGGATGCGATGACCGCCACCGTGCGGGAGGCGTGCGCGGATCTGGCGGTGACCGTGACGGCCCTGGGCGAGCAGGTGCTCGTAGTCGAGATGCCGGACCGCACACTCGACGGGGCGTCACCCGCGGCCGCGTTCTCGGCGGCCTACGTCCTCGCGGACGCCGTCGGCTCACCGGCTGCCGAACCCGACCTGCCGACGGCGTTCTTCCCGGAGACCGATCCCGCCGAGCCGGTGCAGGAGAGCCTCGGCGGGGTGCCGGGCTGCAATGTGGACACCGAGCCGGAACTCGCGGCGGACTGGGCCCTGGCCGCCATCCGCGCGCGGGAGGCGTGGGCGCTCTCGGAATCGCAGGGTCGTCCGGCCGCGGGCGCGGGCATCGTCATCGCCCAGCCCGACACCGGGGTCTTCCCGCATCCGGAACTCGACGGGGTGGACAGCGCGGGCGGTTTCGACACCCTCGACGACGACACCGATCCCACCGATCCGCTCGACGGCTTCAACCCGGGCCACGGCACCGCGACGGCGAGTGTGGTCGTGTCGCCGACGTCGCTGACGGTGATCGGCTCCGCACCCGCGGCCCGGCACATGCCGATCCGGGCGATCGAGAGCGTGATCCGGGTGACCCAGGTATCGGTCGCGAAGGCCGTCGACTGGGCGGTCCGAAACGACGCGCACGTCATCACGATGAGTCTCGGCGGCCTCCCGTCGTTCTCACTGCACGACGCGCTGCGGCGGGCGGTGGCCGGCAACGTCATCGTGCTCGCGGCGGCCGGCAACTGCGTCCGCCAGGTGGTGTTCCCCGCGCGCTACGACGAATGTGTCGCCGTGGCCGGCGTCAACGCCGGTGACGGACTGTGGCCGGGCACGTGCCGCGGGTCGACGGTCGACATCTCGGCGCCGGCGCAGAACGTGTGGCGGGCGGCCCGGTCGGGCGGCGTCGAGCAGGGCCAGGGCACCAGCTTCGCGGTCGCGCTGACCGCCGGTGTGGCCGCGCTGTGGCTCGCGCACCACGGCCGCGATGTGCTCATCGCCGAGGCGCGGGCCCGCGGCGAGACGGTGCAGGCAATGTTCATGCGGCTGGCGAAGGGGACGGCCCGGCGGCCGCCGGGGTGGGATCCCGGCGAGATGGGCGCGGGCATCATCGACGCCGAAGCCCTCCTCGGCGCCGACCTCGACCTCGGCGTCGGGCAGGAGACGGTCACGCTCGCGCAGGGCGTTGCGCCGGCTCCGGTGGGCAGCGTCGCGTCACTGCTTGCCGAGACCGTGGGTGCGACGGCCGCCGATTCGGTAGATCTGCACCGGTTCGGCCCGGAGCTCGTGGCGGCCGTCCTGGCTCACGCGGTCGCAGGCGGCCAGGAGTCGGCGCCGGCGGCGGCGGTGTCGCCGCAACTGGCTGCGGCCGTGACGGACTCGGAGCTGTCCCGCTGGCTCGGCGTCGACCGCCGGACCGTCCGCGGCTGAGCATTCACGGGGTCGACGACTCCAGTCCCGACGCGTAGCTCTCCTTGACCACTTCGAGGTGTGCCCAGCTCTCCAGTCCCCGCACCCCCGGCAGCGCCCGCACCGTGTCGAGCACGTCGACCAGCTGGCCGGCCGAGAAGGCCCGCACCGTGATCAGGACGTCGAAGCGGCCGAGTGTGCGGGCGATGAAGATGACCGACGACATCGCGGCCAGCGCCGCCACCACGTCCTGGTGGCGGCCGGCCAGCCGGATGCCCATCCCCATCGCGCTCTGCCGGTCCTGACCGGAGTGCCGCACCACGGCGCCGACGCGGACCACCTTCGACTCGAGCAGCCGCACGACGCGTCGCCGCGCGCCCGCCGCGGACAGTCCCACCGCTGCGGCCAGATCCACATAGGACGCGCGGCCGTCCTCCTGCAGTCGCGTCAGCAGTGCCCGGTCGGTGTCGTCCACCTCGGTCCCGACCTCACCGACGGGGCCGACCACGTCGCGCACCACCTCCACGTAGCTCAGGGTGTCCACGGCCGACACCCCCGGCAGCGCGCGCACTTCGGCGACGGCGGCGTCGATGTCCAGCGGTGAGGCCGACCGGACTTCGGCGACCAGTCCGTGCGCGCCGCTGATCAGCGAGAGGAACGGCACGTCGGCGCGGCGGGCCAGCCGCCGGGCGACCGGCGCAGCGGG
>NZ_JAUMSQ010000468.1:0-3128 GCF_030519285.1 Mycolicibacterium arseniciresistens | reverse complement strand
GCGCGCCGGCCGGCAAGTCCGACCGGCTCACGGCGGGGGCGTGGCTGGAGGTGCGGCTGCCCGAGGCGCCGGCGCCGGTGGAGAACACCCCGGTCGACATCGAGGGCATGGACATCCTGTACTCCGACGACGACATCGTGGCGGTCGACAAGCCGCCCGGAGTGGCGGCGCACGCCACCGTCGGCTGGCACGGGCCCACGGTGCTGGGCGGGCTGGCCGCCGCGGGGTTCCGGATCAGCACCTCGGGCATCCACGAACGCCAGGGCATCGTGCACCGGCTCGACGTCGGCACCTCCGGTGTGATGGTCGTCGCGCTGTCCGAACGCGCGTACACCGTGCTCAAGCGGGCGTTCAAAGAGCGCACCGTGCACAAGCGCTACCACGCGCTGGTGCAGGGTCACCCGGATCCGAGCAGCGGAACCATCGATGCGCCCATCGGCAGGCACCGCGGGCACGACTGGAAGTTCGCGGTCACCGAGGGCGGCCGGCACAGCGTCACGCACTACGACACCGTCGAGGCGTTCCAGGCCGCCAGCCTGCTCGACATCGAGCTCGAGACGGGGCGCACCCACCAGATCCGCGTGCACTTCGCCGCGCTGCACCACCCGTGCTGCGGTGACCTGACCTATGGCGCCGACCCCACCCTCGCCCGCCGGCTCGGCCTGGAACGGCAGTGGCTGCACGCGTGGTCGCTGGCGTTCGTGCACCCCGCGGACGGCAGGCGCGTCGAGATCACCAGCCCCTATCCCGCGGACCTGCGGCACGCCCTCGAGGTGCTGCGCAACCACGCACTGTGACCGGCGAGGCCCGCGCGGGGCGCGCCGGCACGCTGTTCGGCGCCGGCGCCTTCACCTGGTGGGGGCTGTGCCCGGGGTACTTCCCGCTGCTGCTGCCTGCCGGGTCGGTGGAAGTGCTGGCCCACCGGATCGTGTGGAGCGCGGTGTGCATGGCGCTGGTGCTGCTGGTGGTCCGCCGTTTCGGCGACCTGCGCAGGCTCGGTGGGCGCGCCTGGCTGCTGCTGGCGGCCGCCTCGGTGCTGATCGCCCTGAACTGGGGGGTCTACATCTACGCCGCGACCAACGGTCACGTCGTGGACGCCGCGCTCGGCTACTTCATCAACCCGTTGGTCACTGTCGCCCTCGGCGTGCTGGTGTTCCGGGAGCGCATCGGCAGGTGGCAACTCGTCGCGCTGGTGCTCGCCGTGGTGGCCGTAGTGGTGCTCACGGTGGGCGTGGGCACCCCGCCCTACATCGCCGGTGTCCTCGCGGTGTCGTTCGCGCTGTACGGCGTGGTGAAGAAGGTGGTGGTGGCCGACCCACGCGTCAGCGTGGCCGTCGAGAACTTCATCTCGTTGCCCGTGGCGGGCGGCTATCTCATCGTGCTCGCGGTACTGGGGCAGGGACACTTCCCGCACGAGGGGACCGCGCACTCCGTGCTGATGGTGCTGTCGGGTCCCATCACCGCCGTCCCGCTGCTGCTGTTCGCCGCGGCCGCGCAACGGTTGCCGCTCGTGACGATCGGCCTGCTGTTCTACCTGAACCCAGGCCTGCAGATGGTGTGGGGCGTGTTCATCGGCCACGAACCGATGCCGGTCGCCCGGTGGGTGGGCTTCGCGCTGATCTGGACGGCGCTCGCGGTGATGACGTTCGACGCACTGCGCAGGAAACCGGCCGCGGAGGATCCGCTACCTGTCGATCCGGCGGCGTCCGGATCGTCATCACGGTGACACCGCAGAACACGGTGCGCACCGCGACCCAGGAGGAGCCATGCAGTACTGCCTGATCACCCACTACCAGGAGGCGTCGGAGGCCGGCGTGCCCGAAGAGGCGCTGGCCGAGGGCCGGGCCGCCTTCGCCCGCAACGCCGACGACCTCGACGCCGCGGGCGTGCTCGTCGGCACGCAGGTGCTGCAATCCGCCGCGGCCACCACCACCGTGACCGCGAGGACCGGCGCCGTCGACATCCAGGACGGTCCGTTCGCCGACACCAGGGAGCGGTTGGGCGGCATCTTCGTCATCGACGTGCCGGACCTCGACGCGGCGATCGGGTGGGCGCAGCGCAACCCGGCGGCGCACTTCGGTTCGGTCGAGATCCGTCCGGTGGCGGTCACCTATGCCCGTGGCCGCGGCTGGTACAGCCCTGAATGAGAGCCTGCCCGCCGCACGGCTCGCCCAGCTCACCCGCGAGTCGTACGGCCGGCTGCTCGCTGTGCTGGCCGCGCCGGGCCGCGACATCGCCGCCGCGGAGGACGCGCTGGCCGACGCCCTCGAACGTGCCCTGCGGCGCTGGCCGGCCGACGGTGTCCCGGCCAATCCGGAGGGCTGGGTGCTCACCGTCGCGCGTAACCGGCTGCGCGACACCTGGAAGTCCGCGGCCCACCGGAACACCCGGCCGCTCACCGGGACCGAGGAGCCGGCGGCGGACGCCGACGAGCCGGTCACGATCCCGGACCGCCGCCTCGAGCTGATGCTGGTGTGCGCACATCCCGCGATCGCGGCCGACGTCCGCACGCCGCTGATGCTGCAGACGGTGCTCGGCGTCCGGGCCGCCGACATCGCCGCGGCGTTCGCCGTCGAGCCGGCGACGATGGCGCAACGGCTGGTGCGGGCGAAGAAGCGCATCCGGGATGCCGGGATCCCGTTCGCCGTCCCGGATCCCGCAGAGCTGGCGGTCCGCCTGCCCGCTGTGCTCGAGGCGGTCTACGGGGCGTACGCCATCGACTGGCCGGCCATCGACTGTCCGGCCGGCGAGGTGCCGCAGACGCTGTCCGCCGAGGCGCTGCACCTGGCCGACGTGCTGGCCGAACTGATGCCCGACGAGCCGGAGGTGCTCGGACTGGCGGCACTGATCTGCCTCGGTGAGGCACGCCGCCCGGCCAGGCGTGGCCGCGCGGGTCATTCATCCCGCTCGACGAGCAGGACACCGCACTGTGGGACGCCCGGCTCATCGAGCGCGGCGAGGAGATGCTGCGGCGTGCGCACACCCGGGGCCGGCCGGGCCGGTTCCAGTACGAGGCGGCGATCCAGTCGGCGCACTGCGCGGGCAGGCACGGGCCGGTCGACCTCGAGGCGCTGCGGCGGTTGCACAGGGCGCTCATGCGCGTGGCGACGTCGCTCGGCGCGGCGGTG
>NZ_JAUMSQ010000467.1:0-3182 GCF_030519285.1 Mycolicibacterium arseniciresistens | reverse complement strand
CTCCAGGTCGTGAGAGTCGACCAGGCCGTGCCGCGAGCACTTCGCCCACCACCCGTCCGGCCGCACCTGCACGATCATCCGGCGCCCGCAGCCGGCACAGAACCGCGGCGGCTCGAGCCCCAGCTGCGCGGCCGTCGGCACGACGCTGCCCGCGGGCCCGCCGGTGTAGACGTTGTAGACACCGGCGCTCACCGGCGCCGGCAGTTCGTGGCTCATCACCTACGGTTCTACAGGGTCGCGTTGAGCGCCTTGATCGGCATCTGAAGATCCTCGAGCAGCGCGAGGTCCGATTCGGCAGGCCGGCCCAGCGTGGTCAGGTAGTTGCCGACGATGACGGCGTTGATGCCGCCGAGGATGCCCTGCTTGGCGCCCAGGTCGCCGAGCGTGATCTCGCGCCCGCCCGCGAAGCGCAGCATGGTCCGCGGCAGCGCCAGCCGGAACGCCGCGACCGCCTTGAGGGCCTCCGACGCGGGCAGCACGTCCAGATCGCCGAACGGCGTGCCGGGACGCGGGTTGAGGAAATTCAGCGGCACCTCGTGCGGGTCCAGCTCGGCGAGGTTGGCGGCGAACTCCGCACGCTGCTCCAGCGACTCCCCCATGCCGAGGATGCCGCCGCAGCACACCTCCATGCCGGCCTCGCGGACCATCCGCAGCGTGTCCCAGCGCTCCTCCCACGAGTGGGTGGTGACGACGTTGGTGAAGAACGACCGCGCGGTCTCCAGGTTGTGGTTGTAGCGGTGCACGCCCATCGCCGCCAGCTTCTCGACCTGCTCCTCGGTCAGCATGCCCAGCGAGCACGCGATCTGGATGTCGACCTCGTTGCGGATGGCTTCGATGCCCGCGGCGACCTGCGCCAGCAGCCGCTCGTCCGGGCCGCGCACCGCCGCCACGATGCAGAACTCCGTCGCGCCGGTCTTGGCGGTCTGCTTGGCGGCCTCGACCAGGCTCGGGATGTCCAGCCAGGCGCTGCGGACCGGGGAGGCGAACAGCCCGGACTGCGAACAGAAGTGGCAGTCCTCGGGGCAGCCGCCCGTCTTGAGGCTGATGATGCCCTCGACCTCGACGTCGGGTCCGCACCACTTCATCCGCACGTCGTGCGCGAGCGCCAGGAGGTCGTCGAGGCGGTCGTCGCCCAGCTGCAGCACCTGCAGCGTCTGGTCCTGCGTGAGACCCTCGCCGCGTTCGAGCACCTGCTCGCGTGCCACTGCCAGTATGTCGCTCACCCGTTACTCCTTCACGTCTTGAACGGTGTTCAGGTTAGGGTAGTGGTGTGCAGCTGCACAAACGCGACGTGGTCGACGCGGCGACCACCATCCTCGACGAGTACGGCATCAGCGACCTGACGATGCGCCGGCTCGCCCGTGAACTCAACGTCACGCCGGGCGCGCTGTACTGGCACTTCGCCAACAAGCAGCAGCTCCTGGGCGCGGTGGCCGACCGCATCCTCGAACCGGTCGGCGAGGTGCCCGGCGGCTGGCGTGACCGCATCGCCGGTCTCAGCGGGACGCTGCGCGACGCGCTGCTGTCCCACACCGACGGCGCCGAGCTGGTCTCGGCGAGTTTCGCCGCAGGCCAGTCCGAGGCGATGACCCGGATCGTCGGACACCTCGGCGCGGCCGCCGCCGATGCCGGGGTCGACCCCGCGCACACGGATCTGGCGGCCCGCACGGTGGTCTACTACGTGCTCGGCTTCACCGCCGACGAGCAGTCCCGGTTGCAGTGGGACGCCGCAGGCGCGGAGCTTCCCGAGGGTCAGTCGGCGCTGGGCGACGACGCCACCGCCCGGTTCCGCTTCGGCGTCGAACTGCTGGTCAACGGAATCGGAGTCGCCGAACACGAATGGGTGCACGGGACGCGGGCGTGATCACCGTCGACGACGTGCGCGCTGTCAGTCACCTGCCGCGAGTTCTGCACATGGGTTGCGGCCCAGGCGCGTTCGCGACCCTGATGTAGAACTCGGCGCGCAGTCGGCGACCGTCAGCTGATCGGGTACTCGATCTTCTCGTCGCCGTCCCAGTGCCGCAGCCCGACGGCGTGGCCCCGCACGTCGCGCGTCACCGACGCCACGGCGAACGCCGCGGGCAGCTGGTCAGCCGGGACGCGCCGCGCAAGCGTCACGTGCGGCGTCCAGTGCCCCGGATCAGCATGCGGCAGAACGCCGTTCGGCATGTGCGGCAGGCACAATCGATGGACCTCGTCGTGCAGCGCCAACAGGTCCGCCGAGGGAACGAGCAGCCGCACCAGGGTGAAGGCGCGGCCGCCGAACAGCATGGGCGCGCCGATCGTGCACTCCAGCGGAAGCCGCGCCAGCACGGGACGCAACGCCGTGTCGACCGCGGAGTCCATCCCTTCGGCCACCGTCAGCGTCACGTGCGGACGGTTGCTCGGCGACCTGTGCCCCGCCTGGCTCCGCACGCCCGCCGCCATCAGCTCGTCCCACACCTGCCGGATCGCGGCATCGGTGTCGTCGTCGAAGATCAGCTCCACGCTGTGCACCACTAGAGGCTCGCGATCCAGCCGGGGTCGAACGCCGCAGCGCTCATCGCCTCGAACTCCGCCGCGCTCATGGTTCCCGCGCCCGCAGGCAGGACCGCCCGCACCGGCGCCAGTCCGGACAGCGACTCCCTGTTGTCCGTCTCGGCCACACCCGGCTGTGCGGGCCACGCGCCGATCACCACGCCGGCGCACGGAACGTCATCGCGGGCAAGCGCTTCCAGCGTCAGCGCAGTGTGGTTCAGGGTGCCGAGGCCGGCCTTCACCACCACGAGCACCGGCGCGGACAGCGCCACCGCGAGGTCGCGCAGCGTCGCGCCGTCGGCGCCGACGTGCACGAGCAGCCCGCCCGCCCCCTCCACCAGTGTCAGCCGGCCGGGAGCGTCCACGGTGCGCACAGATTCGACCAGATCGCCCAGCGTGGGCAGCGGCAGGCCGGCGCGGCGGGCCGCGGCCACCGGAGCCAGCGGTTCGGGATAACGCCACGACCCGTGCAGGGCCGTCACCCCCGAGAGGCGTCGCACCTCGGCGAGATCGTCGTCGCCGTCACCGTCGTCGGACCAGGCGCCGGTCTGTACGGGCTTGCACACCGCGACGTCGACGCCGGCCAGCCTTGCCGCGCACGCCAGCGCCGCCGTCGCGACCGTCTTGCCGACGCCGGTGTCGGTGCCGGTGACGAGGCAGACGGT
>NZ_JAUMSQ010000466.1:0-3218 GCF_030519285.1 Mycolicibacterium arseniciresistens | reverse complement strand
CCGCACGGCCCCGACCGCGCCGCCGCGCCCGGCCGCCGCTCCGGCGCCGACCCAGCACTTCGCCGACCCGCAGGCCGAACAGAACACGGCCTGGCCGGGGCAGACGGCCAATCAGCCCGCTCCGACGTCGGCGGCCACGATGGGCAACCACCGCGCCATCGATGCGCTGTCCCACGTCGGGGTGAAGTCGGCGGTCAAGATGCCGTCGCAGCGCGGCTGGCGCCACGTCCTCTACATGCTCACCCGCATCAATCTCGGGTTCTCTCCTGACGAGCTGTACGAGATGGACCTGCACACCCGGATCCGCCGCAACGCACGGGACTCGTATCAGATCGGTGTGTTCGGGCTCAAGGGCGGCGTCGGCAAGACGGCCGTCACCGTCGCACTCGGCTCGGCGCTGAGCAGGATCCGCGGCGACCGGATCCTCGCCGTCGACGCCGATCCCGACGGCGGCAATCTCGCCGACCGGGCCGGACGCCAGTCCGCGGCCACGATCGCCGACCTGCTGTCCGACAAAGAACTGGCGCGCTACAACGACATCCGCGCGTACACCAGCATGAACGCCTCCAACCTCGAGGTGCTGTCGTCGGAGGACTACAGCGGTGCCCGCCGCGAGTTCAACGACGAGGACTGGAAGGGCATCGTCGGCGTCGTCTCGCGGTATTACAACCTGGTTCTGGCCGACTGCGGCACAGGGCTTTTCACACCCGCGTCACGGGGCGTGCTGTCGACGGTGTCGGGCATGGTGATCGTCGCCAGCGCCTCGATCGACGGCGCCCGCCAGGCTGCCGTCACGATGGACTGGATGCGCCAGAACGGTTACCAGGATCTGCTGGGCCGGTCCTGCGTGGTGATCAACCATGTGACACCGGGGAAGCCGAACATCGACGTGGCCGATCTCGTTCAGCAATTCGAGCGGCACGTGCCACCCGGTCGTGTCATCGTTCTCCCGTGGGACAAGCACATCGCCGCGGGCACCGAGATCCAGCTCGACCTGCTCGACGACACCTTCGAGCGGAGGATCATCGAGTTGGCGGCCGCCTTGTCTGACGACTTCGACAGGCTCGAACGCCGTTGACCACCACCGCCGCTGCCTCGTCGAGCACCTCGAGCGTCACCCCGGGACGGCCGTCCACCACCCGGGTGACGATCCTCACCGGTCGGCGGATGACCGACCTGGTGCTGCCGGCGTCGGCGCCCATCGAGACCTACATCGACGAGACGGTGGCCGTCCTGGGCGAGATGCTCGAGGACACCCCGAAGGACGTGCTGGGCGGCTTCGACTTCTCGGCACAGGGCGTGTGGGCGTTCGCGCGGCCGGGCGCGCCGCCGATCAGGTTCAGTGAATCCCTCGATGACGCAGGCGTCGTCGATGGTTCACTGCTGACGCTCGTCTCGGTCAGCCGGACCGAACGGTACCGGCCGCTGGTCGAGGACGTGATCGACGCGATCGCCGTGCTCGACGAGTCTCCGGAGTTCGACCGCACCGCACTCAACCGCTTCGTCGGCATCGCCATTCCGCTGGTGGCGCTGGTGGTCACGGTGCTGGCACTGCTCACCTGGTCGAACACCGGCCAGGACTGGTGGTGGGCGGTGGCGCTCGGCGTGCTGGGCCTCGGGATCCTCGGCGGCAGCCTGATGGCCCGAAGCCGGTACGACAACATCGACCTGTCCGAGAGTCTGCTGGTGGCGTCGGTGCCGCTGCTGGCCGGCGCTGCGGCACTGGCGGTTCCGCTACCCCGCGGTGTCGAACAGCTGGGTGCGCCTCAGGTGGCCGGTGCGGCGTCGGTCGTGTTGTTGCTGACACTCGCCACCCGCGGGGGGCCGCGCGGCCGTGCTCATCTTGCCGCGTTCCTCGCGGTGACGTGCACCGCGATCGCACTGGCGGCGATCGCCTTCGGTTACGGCTGGCAGTACTGGGTGCCCGCAGGCGCCGTCGCATTCGGCCTGATGGCGGTCACCAACGCGGCGAAACTCACTGTCGCCGTAGCGCGTATCGCTCTGCCCCCGATTCCGGCCCCCGGCGAGACGGTGAGCAACGACGAATTGCTCGACCCGGTGACCACCCCGGATCCCAGCGACGAGGAGTCGCCGACCTGGCAGGCCATCATCGCCTCGGTTCCCGAATCGGCTGCGCGACTGCAGGAACGCAGTGTGCTGGCCAAGAAACTGTTGATCGGCTTCCTGACCGCCGGGGCGCTGGTGCTGGCCACCGGTGCGATCACCGTCGTCGTGCAGGGCCATTTCTTCGTGCACAGCCTGATCGTCGCCGGCCTCGTCACGGCGATCTGCACCTTCCGCTCGCGCCTGTACGCCGAGCGGTGGTGTGCCTGGGCATTGCTCGCGGCGGCGGTGATCATCCCCACCGGCGTGACCGTACGGCTGTGTCTGTGGAATCCGGATGACGCCTGGCTGGTCCTGGCCGTCTACCTCGCGCTCGGCGCGGTGGCGTTGGTGATCGTCGGCGCCACCGACAACGTGCGGCGGGTGTCGCCGGTGACCAAGCGCATCCTCGAACTGCTCGACGGCGCGACGATCGCCGCGGTCATACCGCTGCTGCTGTGGATCGCCAGCGTCTACGACCTGTTACGGAACCTGCGGTTCTGAGTGCCCGCCGGTGCGGGTGAGCTGACGCACGCCGGAACCCGCGAAGTGCTTACGCCGCAGGCCGTCTGAGCGTCAGGGCCGGTCGCCGGTGGTCTCGGCAACCAGGGCGTCGATGCGTTCGCGGTCGGCGTCGATGGACTCGCTGGCCGCCGCCGTCGCGTTCTGCAGAGCTTCGTTCAGCCGCTGCTCCACCGTCGCCGCACCGAGCCGCAACAACCCCGGCTCGAGATGGATCCCGGTCAGGTGGTGATGCCCGTTGAGGGTCACCTCCACGGTCCCGGTCTCGTCTGTGGCGGTGAAGGTCTCGCTGTTCATCTTGTGCAACTGGTCGTCCATGATGGACTGCAACCGCTGCGCCTGCTGCAGCACCGCGGCGACCTCGGGGTGCATGTCGTCGGTCACGTGCTCTCCTTGTCCTGGCCGCCGTCCTTGCCGGGGCGTCGCGCCCGCAGACCGATGACGGGCTCGGTGGACGGGCGATCCTCGACGTACAGCTCCTCGTCGGGCGAGAGGCCCGGCGTCCGCCGCCTCTCCTTGGCGCCGCCACCCTGGCCGCCCATGCCGTGGCCGCCGCCCATCGGCATACCGCCCATCGCGCCGCCGGCGGTGCC
>NZ_JAUMSQ010000465.1:0-1835 GCF_030519285.1 Mycolicibacterium arseniciresistens | reverse complement strand
GACGGCGACCCGCGCCCAGCGCACGTCCGCCTGCCGCGTCAGGTGGTCGAGCAGCACCGCGTAACCACCCTCGACGGCGCCGAACACCGACCCCGTCACCGGCCCCGCGCCGGCCAGTGCCTGGCGCACCGCATCGGTCAGCGACGGCGCCCCGCGATCGAGCGCGGACGCCAGCGTGGGCACCGCCGAGCGAAGGCCGATGGTGGCGGCAGATCCGGCGTACACCCCCGCCAGCAAGGGGTCGACCGAACGGGTGACCACCTGCTCGCCGAACCGGTCGCCCACCAGTTCACCGACCGCGGGATCGGCGCTGCGGTCCCACGCCAGCGGGCGGGCGCCCTCTTCGGCGACCCGGGCCAGGGTGGCGTCGTCCACCAGGCCGGCCAGCGCCGAGGCCTGCGCCGGGATGCCCTGCAGCGTGCCCTGCGGCATCGGATGCAGGCGGCCCCGGCTGTAGATCAGCGGCCGGACCCCCGTGGTGCCGATCTGCCTGGCCGACAGGCCCAGTTCGGCGAGCAGGGCAGGCACCTCGGGCCTGCGGGCGATGAACGCCTCCGCCCCGACGTCGAGTGGCTGCCCGCCGACACGCTCGGTGCGCAGCACCCCGCCGAGCCGGTCGGCGGGGTCGAACACCGTGATGTCGGCGTCGGGACCGCTCGCCACCCGCAACCGGTAGGCGGCGACGAGACCCGAGATGCCGCCTCCGACAACGCAGTAGCGGGCCGTCACAACGCGTGCACCAGCTCGACGGCCTGGGTGATGATGCCCGGATCGGTCGCGGGCAGCACGCCGTGGCCGAGGTTGAACACGTGGCCCGCGGCGCCGGCGTCCACCGCACGCCTGCCGTCCTCGACCACCGCGCGCACCGCCCGCTCGACCACCGGCCAGCCTGCGAGCAGCACGACCGGATCGAGGTTGCCCTGCAGCGCGATGCCCGGGTCGACGCGGGCGGCGGCGTCGGTCAGCGAGGTGCGCCAGTCCACCCCGACCACACCGGGCGCTCCCCGTCCGGCCACCGCCTCGCTCATCGCGCCGAGGAGTTCGGCGGTGCCCACCCCGAAGTGCGTCATCGGCACGCCCGCAGGCGCGAGGGCGGCGAACACCCGTGCCGTGTGCGGGAGCACATAGCCGCGGTAGTCGGCGAGCGACAGCGTGCCCGCCCAGGAGTCGAACACCTGGATCGCGTCCACGCCGGCGTCCACCTGCGCCTGCAGGAAACCGATGGTGACGTCGGTGAGCGCGGTCATCAGGGCGTGCCAGGTCTCGGGCTCACCGAGCATCATCGCCTTGGTGCGCTCATGGTGTTTGCTCGGCCCGCCCTCGACCAGATAGGAGGCCAGGGTGAACGGCGCACCGGTGAACCCGATCAGCGGCACCTCACCGAGCGCGCGCGTCAGCATCGCGATCGCGTCGGCCACCGGCGCGACCTGTTGGCGCTCGAGCGGTCTCAGGGCCGCCACGTCGGCGGCGGTGCGGATCGGGTGCTCGATCACCGGGCCGACATCGGGCACGATGTCCAACGCGATGCCCGAGGCGCGGAGCGGAACAACGATGTCCGAGAACAGGATTGCGGCGTCGACACCGTGCCTTCGGACCGGCTGCAGGGTGATCTCGGTGATCAGCTCGGCGTCGAAGCAGGCCTGCATCATGGTGTTCTTCGCCCGCAGTTCGCGGTACTCCGGCAGAGACCGGCCGGCCTGCCGCATGAACCACACGGGCACACGGTTCGGCTTGCGACCGGCCGCGGCGGCCAGGTAGGGCGACTCGGGCAGCTCACGACGCATATTCATCGCGTCCAATGCTGCCACGCGGCGCGAAACCGGGCGTCGGGCGGA
>NZ_JAUMSQ010000464.1:0-1418 GCF_030519285.1 Mycolicibacterium arseniciresistens | reverse complement strand
GGCCAGGTAGGGCGACTCGGGCAGCTCACGACGCATATTCATCGCGTCCAATGCTGCCACGCGGCGCGAAACCGGGCGTCGGGCGGATCAGCCGCGGGCGGCCTCCGGACCCGAGGTCAGCCGCGGGCGGCCTCCGGACCCGAGGTCAGCCGCGGGCGGCCTCCATGCTCTTGCGGACGCCCTTCTTCTCCACCAGCTGATCCTCCGACAGCGTGGGCGGCCACGGACGCGGGCCGATGCAGCGCGGGATGGTCTGCGGGCTGCCGCCGGGTGTCTCCGGCTTCTCCCAGTCGAACGTGACCGCACGCCACGTCACCGGCGCGTCGAACGCCGCCTGCAGGCACTTGAACTTCGCGCGCGCGAACGACGTCCTGTCCCCAGCGAAGGCGACCTTGCGGAACGAGACGTCCTCGCCGGTGAACCGGGTGTCCTCGAACGACACGTCGACACCCTCGAGCACCGCGCCTTCGAAGGAGACGTGCCCGGCACGGAACCGTGCGCCGGCGAAGGTGGTGGCCGGCGTGACGAACCGCGCCCCGTCGAACGACACCCGGTCGGCGTCGAACGCGGCGCCCTCGAACGACGTGGCCTCGCCGCGGAACGTCGCCCCGTCGAAGCGCACCCGCCGGCCGCGGAACACCGCCCCGGCGAACGACGCGTCCTCGAACAGCACGCCGGTGAAGTCGAAGTCGTTGCCGGCCCAGGACGCGTCGGCGTCGCGCTGCAGCCGGGCGGCGAGCACCCGCACGACCGTCTGACGGACCTCCCCGTCGTTCTGGCGGATGGCCTGCCTGCGGCTCTCCTCGATGTTCGTGGCAGGCGCGGTGGCGGTCCAGGTCGTGGTCGAGACGAGCTCGGCGAGGTGGTTGGCCCCGAACTCGGGGTCATAGGGCAGCCGCAGGTAGCCGGACAGCACGTCGATGCACTGCTGCCTGCGGGTGAACGTCGAGCTCTCGTCGGCCGCGGCGGCCAACGCGAAGACACCGGCGATACGCGTCGCCGCCTCCGCGTCACCCAGCTGCACCGAGGCCGCGCCGAAGCGATCGGCGAAGCGGCCGCGCTCGGCGTCGAGCTGCCGACGGAACACCAGCACCAGCAGCACCGCCACGGCGGCGCCCACCAGGAGTGGCAGCGCGGCCCGCATCGCCGAGGCGGAGGTGTCGGCGGCTCCGCTCGGGAACACCTCACCGGTGACCTTCCAGGTGATCGCCGCCGCCACCCCGGCGCCGAGGACGGCGGCCAGCACCACGGCACCGAGCAGCGGGGTGCGGGTGGAGCGCCTGCGGGAGGCGGTCAGGCTGCTGCGCAGTTCCCGCCGAAGCGTCTGCGCCGGGTGGCAGATCCGCGCGACGGCCGCACCCACCAGCAGCGCGGCCACGACCGCGCACCCGACACGCAGCGCCCCGTACGGCAGCCCG
>NZ_JAUMSQ010000463.1:0-3279 GCF_030519285.1 Mycolicibacterium arseniciresistens | reverse complement strand
GGCCGTCCGGCCCATCGGCGCCCGCTTGCCCGGATCACGGTTCCCGCCCGCGCCGAAGACGACGGCCACCCGTGCGCCGCCGGCGTGCTGGCGCAGCGTCTCCAGCACCGCGCGCAACGCGCCGGGCTTGTGCGCGTAGTCGACCAGCGCGAGGAAGTCCTGCCCGCGGTCCACCGGTTCGAGCCGGCCGGGCACCGCCGCGGTGCGCAAACCCGGCGCGGCCTGCTCGGGCGACACGTCCACGGCGTCCAGCAGCGCGGTGGCCAGCAGGCAGTTGGTCACGTTGTAGCGGCCGGGCAACCCGATCCGCAGGCCGTGGTGCACACCCGCCGGGTCCTCGGCGACGAATTCCTGGGCGACGTGACCGACGGCGCGGATCTGCTCGGCCCGCCAGTCGGCATCGCGGCCGGTGGCGCTGACGGTCACCGGTGCGGTGGCCAGCCTCGCCATGTCGCGGCCGGCGTCGTCGTCGACGCAGATCACCGACAGGTCCGCACAGGCCGCCGACTCCGGGTCGAACAACCGCGCCTTCGCGGCGAAGTAGTCGGCCATCGTCGGATGGAAGTCGAGATGGTCGCGGGACAGGTTGGTGAATCCGCCGACGGCGAACCGCACCCCGTCGACCCGGCCCAGGCTGAGCGCGTGGCTGGACACCTCCATCACCACCGTGTCGACCCCGCGCTCCACCATCACCGCCAGCAGCGCCTGCAGATCGGGCGCCTCGGGTGTGGTCAGTGCGCTCGGCTGGTCGAGGCCGTCGATGCGCACACCGACCGTCCCGATCAGCCCCGCCACCCGCTCCGCCGCGCGCAGGCCCGCCTCGACCAGATAGGTGGTGGTGGTCTTGCCCGAGGTGCCGGTCACCCCGATCACCCGCAGGCGCTCCGACGGCCTGCCGTACACGGTGGCCGCCACGTCGCCGAGCACCGCGCGCGGGTCGGGATGGACCAAGACCGGGACATCGATTCCGGTGTCGATCAGGTCGGCGCCTGCCGCGTCGGTGAGCACCGCGGCCGCGCCGGCGCCGACCGCAGCACCGGCGTAGCGGGCGCCGTGCGACGAGGAACCGGGCAGCGCAGCGAACAGGTCACCCGGGCGGGCGTCCTGCCCGCGCAGGGTGACCCCGGTGATCAGGATGTCCGGCACGGCCGCCGGACCGTCCGCACGCGGCACCGCCGTGACCCGCTCGGCCAGCGGCCCGAGCGGGTATCCGGCGGGATGGCTGGGACGCAGGTTCATGGCGATGACACAGTACCGATCCCGGCACCGGCGGCGCTTCTACAGGTCAGCTCGCCTGCAGCGTGAGCGGCGGGCCGGGGTCCGGCGACAGGGGCACGTTGTCGCGCTGCAGCAGCCACGATGCGATGTTGTGGAACAGCGGGGCGGCCGACGATCCCGGCGTGCCGTCGGCTGCGCGGTGCGGGGCGTCCATCATCACGCCGACGACGTAGCGCGGGTCGTCGACGGGCGCCATCCCGGCGAAGGTGATCCAGTAGACGTCGCTGTAGTAGCAGCCGCACGCGGGGTTGATCTGCTGAGCGGTGCCGGTCTTGCCCGCGATCTGATAACCCTCCACCGCGGCCGCGGGACCGGTGCCCTGCTGGGTGCCCATCGGGTCGCGCTGGACGACTGCGCGGAACATGTTCCGCACGGTGCGCGCCGTTTCCGGTGAGACCACCTTGATGCCCTCCGGGCGCGGTTCGTCGGTGCGGCTGCCGTCGGCTGCCACGGTGCCCTTGATGATGCGGGGCGGGATCCGGACGCCGTCGTTGGCGATGGTCTGGTACATCCCCGTCATCTGGAGCAGCGTCATCGAAAGGCCTTGACCGATGGGCAGGTTGGCGAACGAGCTGCCCGACCACTGATCGATCGGCGGCACCAGGCCCGCGCTCTCGCCGGGCAGGCCGACGCCGCTGCGCTGGCCGAGCCCGAACCGGCGCAGCATGTCGGCGAAGCGTTCCGGCCCGACGCGCTGGGCCAGCATCAGCGTCCCGACGTTCGACGACTTCCCGAAGATGCCGGTGGTGGTATAGGGCATCACCCCGTGCTTCCACGCGTCACCCACCGTGACACCGCCCATGTCGATGGACCCCGGCACCTGGAGGACCTCGTCGGGATTCGTCAGCCCGTACTCGATCGCCGACGCGGCGGTCACGATCTTGTTCACCGATCCGGGCTCGAACGGCGAGGAGACCGAGAGGTTGCCGTTCTGCTTGTGCTCCTGGCGGCCGATGTCCTGCGACGGGTCGAACGTGTTGTCGTTCGACATCGCGAGCACCTCACCGGTTTTCGCGTCCAGCACCACGGCGGAGACGTTCTTGGCGCCGGAGGCGTCCTTGGCCTGCTGCACCTGCTGCTGGACGTGGAACTGGATGTCGTCGTCGATGGTGAGCATCACCGTCGAGCCGTCGACCGAGTCGTGCCGGTTGCGGTAGCTGCCGGGGATGACCACGCCGTCGGAACCGCGGTCGTAGGTGATCGAGCCGTCGGTGCCTGCCAGCACCGCGTCCAGTGAGTCCTCGAGTCCGAGCAGACCGTGGCCGTCCCAGTCGATGCCGCCGACGATGTTGGCCGCCAGCGACCCGCCGGGATACTGACGCAGATCCTGGCGCTCCGTGCCGACCTCGGGGAATTTCGTGGTGATCGCGTCGGCGACGGACGGGTCGACCGCGCGGGCCAGATACACGAACGACTCGTTGCTGCGCAGCTTCTTGAGCACCGTCTTCATGTCCGGCTTGTTGCCGAGCCGGGCGGCGACCTCGGTGGCGATGTCACGCAGCCGGCGTTGGGGGTCCGGCGCTTCCACGGTCGCGGCCTCGTTCTTCGTGAACGCCTCTTCGAGTTCCTTGCGCACCTTGACCGGCTGGAATGTCAGCGCCCGGGCCTCGATGGTGAATGCCAGCTTGTCGCTGTTGCGGTCGACGATGCTGCCGCGCACCGCCTTCTCCACATCGGTCACCTTGAGCTGGCCGGCGGCCTCCGCGCGCAGCCCCTCGGCCCGCGGCACCTGCAGGCTGAACAGCTGCCCGCCCGCGACGAGCAGCAGCACGAAGATCACCGCCATGCCGCCACGGTGCCGGAACGTGAAGGACGAGCTGCGCAAGCCTGTTTCGACCGAGGTCTCCCGTGTACGGCGGGCCCGTGCCGAGTGTTCGGCCGACGGCGCCGCACCTTTCTTACGGGGTTTGGCGGCAGGCCGGGCGGGACGGCGCCGACTCGCGTCGCGGCTCATCCCTGCGGCCCGGGCAGCGGTGCGGCCACCGGGGTGAACTGCTCGGC
>NZ_JAUMSQ010000462.1:0-3320 GCF_030519285.1 Mycolicibacterium arseniciresistens | reverse complement strand
CGCGGCGGCCGCCTCGCTCTCCGCCGGGGCGCGCTCGTCGACGGCGGTCACCGCATCGCCGATGTCATGACCGGCGGCGCCGGCTGCCGACTCGATCTTGGCGATCGCGCTGCGCGCCGCCTCGGGGTCGACCATGCCGGGCACGTCGACCAGTGCCCGCAGCGCCACCAGCACGCCGGTCGCCTCCGGGGAGGTCAGCCGCAGCGGATGGTCGATGCCCGCGGAGAAGGTCACTTCGATGGTGTCGCCGGAGAATTCGAAGTCGATGAGGTCGCCGGGGCCGTAACCGGGCAGACCGCACATCCACAGCTGGTTGATGTCCTCACGGAGCTGCCCGACGGAGACACCGAGGTCGGATGCGGCCTCCGCGTAGGTGATCCGCGGGTTGGCCTGGAAGTACGGGACCATGTTGAGCAGCCGCACCAGCCGCGTCGAGACGGCGCTCATGACGTCACTCCGCTCTCGGCGTGTGCCCGCAGCCGGGCCAGCACGTCCTCGCGCAGCGACTCCGGCTCCAGCGCAACGGCATCGGCGCCGAAGCTGGCGATCTCGCGGGCCAGCCGGTCGGTCATGCCGATGTCGACGGCGATCTCCTCGCCGGGGCGGCCCGCCAGCGTGCGGGGCCCGATCACGGTGGCCTGCCTGCGCAGCGCGGTGGCGCGGCCGTCGGCCACCCACACCTTGGCCTGCCCTCCGGTGGGCCATTCGGCCACCGCCCGGTGCACGATGTCGCGCAGGTCCACGCCGTCGGGCATGCGGACGGCGCCGACCGGGCCGATGGCGGTGACCTCGGCGCCGATCCGCGACAGCCGGAAGGTGCGGGTGGCGTCGCGATCGCGGTCGTGGCCGACGAGATACCAGCGACCGCGGTAGGTCAGCACGCCCCACGGCTCGACGGTGCGGGTGGTGTAGGGCTCGCTGCGCGACGGCCGGTGGCCGAACTGCACGGCCCGGCCGGCGTCGATGGCGGCCAGCAGGACCCCGAGCACCTCCTCGGATCCGCGCAGACCCGGCAGCGCCGCGGTGGAGGTGATCGCCACGCCGTCGGCGACGTCGACGTCGGCGCCGGCCGCCCGCAGTTTGAGCAGCGCGCCCTGCGTGGCGGTGATCAGCTCGGGCGACTCCCACAGCTGGGTGGCGACCGCGACGGCCGCCGCCTCGTCGGCGCTGAGCTCGACGGCGGGCAGCGCGTAGGCGTCGCGGTTGATCCGGTACCCCTCGGTGGGGTCGAACTGGGAGACGCGGCCGGTCTCCAGCGGGATGCCGAGGTCGCGCAGCTCGTTCTTGTCCCGCTCGAACATCCGCGCAAACGCCTCGTCGCTGGGGCTGTCGGCATAACCGGCGACCACCTGACGGATGCGGTCGGCCGTGATGAAGGTGCGGGTCGACAGCAGCGCGATCACGAGGTTCATCAATCGTTCGACTTTGGAGGTCGCCACACAGTCAAGCCTAGGGCTTGTGCTGTCCGTTTCCTCGCACCGGCGGGGCCGCGAGCAGAACGAAGCGAGTGCTCCGCGCAGCCGCTCGGCGCCCTACATGCTGGCGATGAGGCGCTTGACCCGCTCGTCGACCGACCGGAACGGGTCCTTGCACAGCACCGTGCGCTGAGCCTGGTCGTTCAGCTTGAGGTGCACCCAGTCGACCGTGAAGTCGCGGCCGGCTTCCTGTGCCGCGCTGATGAACTCGCCGCGCAGCTTGGCCCGGGTGGTCTGCGGTGGGGTGTCCACCGCCGCCTCGATGTCCTCGTCGGTGGTGATCCGGGTGGCCAGGCCCTTGCGCTGCAGCAGGTCGAACACACCGCGGCCGCGTTTGATGTCGTGGTACGCCAGGTCGAGCTGGCTGATCTTCGGGTCGGACAGCTCCATGTCGTAGCGGTCCTGGTAGCGCTGGAACAGCTTGCGCTTGATCACCCAGTCGATCTCGGTGTCGACCTTGGCGAAGTCCTGGCTCTCCACCGCGTCGAGCTGGCGGCCCCACAGGTCGACGACCTGCTCGATCTGGGAGTCCGGCTCGCGGGTCTGCAGGTACTCGACGGCCCGGGCGTAGTACTCGCGCTGGATGTCCAGGGCGCTGGCCTGACGCCCGCCGGCCAGCCGCACCGGCCGCCGCCCGGTCAGGTCATGGCTGACCTCGCGGATGGCGCGGATCGGGTTGTCCAGGGAGAAGTCGCGGAACGGAACGCCGGCCTCGATCATCTCGAGCACCAGCGACGCGGTGCCCACCTTGAGCATGGTGCTGGACTCGCACATGTTGGAGTCGCCGACGATGACGTGCAGCCTGCGGTACTTCTCGGCGTCGGCGTGCGGCTCGTCGCGGGTGTTGATGATCGGCCTGCTGCGGGTGGTCGCGCTCGACACGCCCTCCCAGATGTGTTCGGCGCGCTGGCTGAGGCAGAACGTCGCGGCCTTCGGCGTCTGCAGCACCTTGCCCGCGCCGCAGATCAGCTGGCGTGTCACCAGGAACGGCAGCAGCACGTCGGAGATGCGGGAGAACTCGCCGGCGCGCACGATCAGGTAGTTCTCGTGGCAGCCGTAGGAGTTGCCCGCCGAGTCGGTGTTGTTCTTGAACAGGTAGATGTCGCCGCCGATGCCCTCGTCGGCCAGCCGCTGTTCGGCGTCGATGAGGAGGTCCTCGAGCACCCGCTCGCCGGCACGGTCGTGGGTCACCAGTTGGGTGAGGTTGTCGCATTCGGCGGTGGCGTACTCGGGGTGGCTGCCCACGTCGAGGTACAGGCGCGCGCCGTTGCGCAGGAAGACGTTGGAACTGCGGCCCCACGACACCACCCGGCGGAACAGATACCGGGCGACCTCGTCCGGACTGAGCCGGCGATGGCCGTGGAACGTGCAGGTCACGCCGAATTCGGTTTCAATGCCCATGATTCGTCGCTGCACACTGTCGAGCTTACGGGGTGCCGTGCGGTACATGCGGGCAAGCCGTCGAACGCGCGCCGCGGCGACTGGCGTTGACACTGCCGTCACCGATTGTCACGGCTGCGCGACGATCGCACTGGTCCGGGCGCCGACGTGTCTCCGTGGAGGCGGCGCGGCCCCTGTGGATAACGTCGGCGCCGCCCACCCGGAATCTGTCAGCATGAGGCATGGGGGGACACACCGAGGTCGATCCGGGCCGGCTGCGGGCGTCGGCCGATTCCGTGCGGCGCGCCGCCGACGAGCTCGGCGGCTTCCGTTGGCCGACACTGGATGTCGAGGCTCTGCGCGGGTCCGACGTCGGGCAGTCGGCGGTGCCTGCGGTGCTCACGGCCAGGGCCGCCGGCCTGGTGACGGCGCTACGGGACTGGGCGGACGCAGCGGTGGCCGCGG
>NZ_JAUMSQ010000461.1:0-3324 GCF_030519285.1 Mycolicibacterium arseniciresistens | reverse complement strand
CCGCCCGCCGACCAACATGCATCTGCAGTTCCTGCGCGGCGGCGAGGCCGGCGAGCCGGTGGACTACACCGTCACGCCGGTGTTCGACGGCCGCACCGCCGCCGCGCGCCGGGTCGACTCGCAGCAGGGGAGTCGCCTGCTCACCACCGCCACCGTGTCGTTCGCCGCCCCCATCGCCGGACCCGAGCACGGGCGGCGATCCGCGATGCCCGCCCATCCAGACACCCTGCCGCAGACCGGGCCGCCGGGGCCCGCGCCGTCGCTGCCGCTGGACGAACTCGACATCCGCTTCGCCGACGAACGCTCGGATGATCTGTTCGTGCGGCGGATGTGGTGGCGCGCCACCGTCGACCTGCCCGACGACCCGCTCACCCACACCCTCGTCGCCGTCTACGTCACCGACCTGTACATGATCGATCCGGCGCTGCAGGCGCACGGCCACTCCATGCAGGCGCGCACGCACCGCAGCGGCACCACGGACTCCTCGGTGTGGTTCCACCAACCGGTGCGCGCCGACCACTGGAACCTGCTCGAATCGACCTCACCCGCCGCGGCGCGGGGCCGCGCCGTGATCACCGCCGGCCTGGTCCGCGACGACGGCGTCATCGCCGCCACGCTGGTTCAGGAGGGGCTGATCGCGAACCGGGAGTAGCCGCCTGCGCAGCATCGTCACCGCCTGGGTGAGCGCCACGCCCACCGCGACCGCGGCGACGACGCCGACGGCGGGATGGCCGTCGAACAGCGGATAGACCTGATAGTGGGTCAGATAGGTGTACAGCGACGCCTCGGCGACCACGCCGGCCACCACGGTCAGGCCCGCCGGGCAGCGGATCGCAGGCAGCCAGATCAACAACGCGAAACCGGTCAGCACCATCACTTCCCGCAGCGGGTCGCCGAAGTAGCCGATCAGGCCGACGGCCACCACACACGTCACGGCGAGGCGCTGCCACACCGTCGTCGCCTTCGCCGCGGCCCAGCCTGCCGCGAAGAACCAGAAGGCCAGCACCGTGAACCAGGCGTCGCGGCCGAGGTCCAGGCCGAGCACGTCGTAACGCAGTGCGACGCCGAACCCCAGGAGCACCGCGGCGACCGCGAACGGGTACCGCCGTTCCCACCGGTCGAAGGCGGTCGACGCGCACAGCAGCGCGACCCCGACCAGGATCCACACCAGCACCTCGACGAACCACAGCCGGCCCGCGGTCATGCTGTCGTGCGGGCCGAGGAACTTGTTGGCCAGCAACAGGTTCGACGCGTGATAGTGGTCGCTGAACAGCAGTGTCAGCGCCACCCACAGCACCGACGGGACGGCGATCCAGGCGATGGTGGTCCGTAGGTGGCGCAGCCGTTCGCGGCGCGGCAGCGGTGTCAGGCAGAACCGGCCGACGTTGTAGCCGGCCACTCCGAGCAGCAGGTGCGCCCCGCCCCACAGTTCGAACAACCCGGCGTGCGAGCCGACGATCAACACGATCGCGACGGCGCGCAGCGCCACACTGGTCTCCAGCGTCGCGCCCCACCGTCGCCGCGGCGGCCGGCCGGCCCGCTCGAGGTCCCGCACCGCGAGGCGCTGCCAATCGGCGGGCAGCCGGCCGAGTGCCCGCTCGAGGCGCACCGACATCGTCACGTAGGACAGCGAATTGCCGCCGAGGTCGACGAAACTCCGCTCCGGGGTGACGGCCGCCGGCTCGATCTGCAGCACGTCGGCGAAGATGGACCGCAGATCAGAGGTGTCGGGCGGATCCTGCGGGCGGTCGGCCAGCAGCCGCACGGCCGGGTAGTCGGGCTTGCCCGACGGCAGCTGGGGGAGTTCCGGCACCGTGGCCGCGCGCACCGTGTCGGCGGGCACGCCGGCGACCTCGGCGGTGAGACGCCTCAGCGCGGCGCCGTCCGTCGGGCCGGTCGCCGCGACGGCCAGGCCGTCGTGGAGATCGGTGCACAGCGCGCTCACCCCGCGCTCGGCGAGCGCGGACTCGACGGCCTGCAGGTCGATGCGCAGACCGTAGACCTTGACGAACCGGTTGCGGCGGCCGATCACCTCGTAGAGGCCGTCGGCGGTGCGGCGGGCGATGTCGCCCGTGCGTAGCGTGTCGCCGCCCGGCGCGAGCGCGAGGTCGGCCGGGCTGTGCGCGTAACCCATCATGACGTTGTCGCCGCGGTACACCAGCTCGCCGGTGCCGTCGGGCCAGCCGTCGGTGGGCTCGATGGAGAACGATCCGCCAGGGATCGGCACGCCGATCGAAGTGGGCCGCGTCGCCGCGAGATGCGGTGGCAGATAAGCCATCCGGGCCGTAGCTTCGGTGGCGCCGTACATCACGAACAGCTGCCAGCCACGGTCGGCGGCCAGCGCGGCGTAGCGGCGCACCCGCTCGGGCGGCAGCCGGCCGCCGGCCTGGGTGAGGTAGCGCAGGTCGGGCAGGTCCATCGAATCGAACCCGATGCGGTCCAGCAGTTCGAAGGTGTAGGGAACCCCGGGGAACGTCGTCCCGCGGTGCCGGCAGAACAGCTGCCAGAAGTCGTCGTCGACCACCGACCGCTCGGTGAGGATCAGCCCGGCCCCGCGCAGCAGATGGCTGTGCACCACCGAGAGGCCGTAGCAGTACGACATCGGCAGAGTCGTTGCGGCGCGGTCGGTTCGGCGGATGTCGAGATAGTCGGCGATGGCGGCGGCGTTGGCGGTCAGGTTGCGGCGGGAGAGCCGGACCAGCTTGGGCGAACCGGTGCTGCCCGACGTCGACAGCAGCACCGCGAGGTCGGGGTGCAGGTCGTGGCGGCTGCCGTCGCGGCGGTGGTGCACGCCGTCCGCGGTCACCACGACGTCGGGGTCGTAGGTGTGCAGGATCGCCGAGTGGTCGCGCCCCGCGGGGACCGGGAGGACGACGTGACCGGCGGCCAGCGCGCCGAGATGGTGCACGAGGGTGTGGACGTCGTTGCGGGTCTCGAGGAGCACGAGTCTGCGGTCGGGTCCGAGCGTGCGCGCGGCGGCGCCCACCCGGCCGGCGAGGTCGCGGTAGCTCAGCGTGTGCGCCGACGTCAGCACCGCGGTGTCGTCGCCGTGGGCGAGCAGACATTCGGTTAGCCTCACCTGCTCGAACCTACCGCTGTCCGGCAAACGCCGCGGTGCGGTTGAGCGTGCGTCGGGCGGGTAATTGACCAGCGGGTCCGAAGGCCGGGCCCGGCTCGACGACACGAGGAACGACACGACATGACATCCCCAGCAACCACCGTGCGCCGTGGAATCGGCGGCGCGTTCGCCGCCTGCCTGCTCGGCGGTGCCGCGGCCGCCACCATCGCGCTCCCGACGGCGAGCGCCCAGCCCGACCCGTGCAG
>NZ_JAUMSQ010000460.1:0-3400 GCF_030519285.1 Mycolicibacterium arseniciresistens | reverse complement strand
GAAGATTCCCCCGGGCTACCGCTGGATCGCGGTGCGACCCGGCGCGCCGCCGCAGCAGCGCCGCAGGCGCGGACCCCTGGGCCCCACGCCGCGCTACACCACCATTCCGCCGTGGGGGCTGGTCGAGTACTTCCCGCCCGATGAGCAGCAGGACGAGCGCACCCACGCCGGGCCCTCCGTGCGCGCGGTGCGCCGCCTGCTCACCGCGACGACGATCGCCTTCGGCGTCGCCGCGTTCATGCTGCTCATGCGGTATGTCCTGCTGCTGGTCAACCGCGGCATGCTGCTCAACCCGTGGCTGGCCGACGGCGTGACCTGGCTCGGCATCGTGGCGGCAGTGGTCGCCTTCTTCCTGCTGCTGGCGCTGGCGATCGTGCTGTCGAACTGGCTGATCGCCCGCCGGGCGGCGGCCTTCGCCCACCGCGGCCAGACGGATCCCCGGCCGGCGTGGGCGCTGCGCTGGGGATGCCTGCTGCCGTTCGTGAACCTGGTCTGGGCGCCGGTGTTCGTCTACGAGCTGGCCCGGATCGAGAGCCGCGTCAGCCTGATGCGGCGGCCCCTGCTGGTGTGGACGATCCTGTGGATGCTGTGCACGATCCTGTCCGTCGCCGCGTTCGCGACGAGCTTTCCCGACACCCCGCAGGGCGTCGCCGACAACACGGTCACCACGACGGTCGCCTACCTGCTGTCCGTGGCGGTTCTGCTGCTGACGAGGCGGATCTACCTGGGCTTCGAGCGCGCTCCGGTGGAGCGGGCGGCCCGACGCTGGGTGCTGGTCCCCGACGACCGGACGGCGCAGTCCGACGCCCGGCCGGAAGAGGAGCGGATACCCGAATCGGCCGTTGCGGTTGAGACCTGAGGGCAGCACCCGGCAGCATAGCCCTATGGATTCGGGCGATGCCGGAACCGCCGGGGCGGCGGAGTCCGGTCCGGCGCTCGGTGGACACCCGTTCGTGGTGGCCCACCGGGGTGCCTCCGCCGACCGCCCGGAGCACACGCTGGCGGCCTACGACCTGGCGCTGCGGGAGGGTGCCGACGGTGTGGAATGCGACGTTCGGCTGACCCGCGACGGTCATCTGGTGTGCGTGCACGACCGCCGGGTGGACCGCACGTCCTCGGGCAGCGGGCTGGTCAGCGAGATGACACTGGCGCAACTGCGTGAGCTCGACTTCGGGTCGTGGCACGCCGGTGGCGCGAACGGCGACGCCGGGCTGCTGACCCTCGACGACCTCGTCCGCCTGGTGCTGGACTGGCACCGGCCGGTCAAGATGTTCATCGAGACCAAGCACCCGGTGCGCTACGGCGCTCTGGTGGAGAGCAAGGTGCTGGCGCTGCTGCACCGCTACGGCATCGCCGCGCCGGCGTCGGCGGATCTGTCGCGCGCGGTGGTCATGTCGTTCTCCGCGGCGGCGGTGTGGCGGATCCGGCGGGCGGCGCCGCTGCTGCCCACCGTGCTGCTCGGGGAGACGTCGCGCTATCTGGGTGGCAGCGCGGCCACCACGGTCGGCGCGACGGCGGTGGGGCCGTCGATCGCGACGCTGCGCGAGCACCCCGAACTCGTGGACCGTGCGGCGGCGCAGGGCCGCGCGCTGTACTGCTGGACCGTGGATCACTACGAGGACGTGCAGTACTGCCGCGACCTGGGGGTCGCGTGGGTGGCGACGAACCACCCCGGCCGGACCAAGGACTGGTTGCAGAACGGTCTGACCGGGGCGGAACGGGACTGATCTACAGGTTGCCGCCGGCGGCGCGGGGCGCGGTCGGATCGGCGGCGGGCACGCTGATCTCGCGGGCCACGAAGTCCTCGAGGTGGAACAGGTCGGTGCCGGCCCGGTCGGCGATGCGCACCAGGGTGGTCATCGTGGCGACCTCCTCGACCTGCTCCTTGAGGAACCACTGCATGAACTGCTCGCCGAGGTAGTCGCCCTCGTCGCGGGCGACGCTCGCCAGCCGGGAGATCTGCTCGGTGACGGCACGCTCCTGGTCGAGCGCCAGCTTGAGCGCGTCGCGCGGGGTGTCGAAGCGGTTGCACACGGCGTCGACGCCCGGGATCGCCACGTCGACGTCGCGGTCGAGCAGGTACTGCACCAGCATCATGGCGTGGTTGCGCTCCTCGACGGCCTGGCCGTAGAAGTGCTTCGCCAGCTGCGGCAGGTCGGCGCCGTCGAAGTGCACCGCGATGGCGATGTATTGCTGGGCGGCGGTGAACTCGCTGCGCACCTGGTCCGTGAGGAGCTCGTGGAACTTGGTGTCGAGTGCGCTGTCATTGCTCATGGAAGCGATGATATAGCAGGTCAGAGGGGGTTGTCAGCAAAGGTCTGCCTTATTGAGGCGAGGTTTCCCTAAGTGCTGTGGCCGCAGTCACGCAATCTCGGTATCGTTTGCTGAGGGTCGCCTAACCGAACTCACGGCTGCGTGTCGATGGTGTCGGCGGGGATCGGAGCGTCGGTGGCGAGGGCCTCGAAGAGCCGGCTCGCCGCTTCGCTGTTCCACACCACGACGGCACCGGAGTCGCTGCCGGTGAACTCGCCGATGGGCACCGTCGTCGTCGTGACGTCGCCGCGCAGCGCCCACGCCAGCCTCGCCAGATCCCACACGTGCGCGCCCTCGTCGACCGCCACTGCGCCACCCGCCGCATGAACCAGGGGATACCACCGCAGCGGGTTCAGCAGCACCGAGGGGCTGGCGGCGCGGTGCAGCAGCGCCGACATGAAGGCGCGCTGATTGGTCATCCGGTCGAGGTCGGCGCGCGGGGTGGCACGGGTGCGCACATAGCCGAGCGCATTGCGGCCGTCGAGCTCCTGACAGCCCGCGGGCAGGCTGATGCCGGCCAGCGGATCGTCGATCGGCTCGGGCGGGCACATCGTCACGCCGCCGACCGCGTCGACGGCCTCGGCGAATCCGTCGAAGCCGATCTCGCCGTAGTGGTCCAGCCGCAGCCCGGTCGCCTGTTCGACCGTCTGCGCCAGCAGCGGCGCGCCACCGATCGAGAAGGCGGCGTTGATCTTGTCCTCGCCGTAGCCGGGGATGGGCACGTAGGAGTCGCGTGGGATGGACACCATCGTGGTCGGCGCGTTCGAGAGCAGGCCGGGGACGTGGACGAGCAGGATGGTGTCCGTTCGGCCGACCCCGATGTCGCCGCCCGTCGCCAGCTCGGCCTGTTGCTCGGGGGAGAGGTGCTGGCGGCTGTCCGAGCCGACGAGCAGCCAGGTGGTGCCGCGCCCGGCGGCGGGCCGGTCGGGGTAGTTCGACAGCGCCGGGATCCGGTGCAGCGAGGTGTCGATCCACACGGCGGCGCCCACCAGCGCGAGCACCGCGACCAGCAGCAGTGAGCCGATGATCCGGCCCCAGCGTCGGCGCCGCCGGGGCTTCGCCACGGGTGCGGGCTGCCGCGGGGGCG
>NZ_JAUMSQ010000046.1:0-44404 GCF_030519285.1 Mycolicibacterium arseniciresistens | reverse complement strand
GGACGCGCGCTGGCCGGCCGCGCCGCCGACGCGGTGTTCAGCGCCGAACTCGACCTCGGCGCGGGCATCGAGCACTACCGGCATGTGCAGGATGTGGCCGCGGCGCACGGCCGTCCGCGTGGCGCGGTGCGGATCCTGCCCGGCTTGATCACCACGATCGGCAGCAGCCATGCCGAGGCCGAGCGCCGGTACGACGAGCAGAACGCACTGCTGCCCGACGGGCACGACCTCGACCGGCTGTCGCAGACGCTCGGCGAGGATCTGTCAAGCCTGGACCTCGACGCCCCGGTGCCCGCCCGCATCCTGGCGCCGGTCGGCGATCCCGCGACGTTCGGCGGCTCACTGGGATTCCGTGAATCGGTGGTGCGGCTCATCGACTCCCAGCGGTTGACACTGCGGCAGGCCATCCGCGAATTCAGCGGTGCAGGGCACCGGGTGATCGTCGGCACCCCGGTCGACGTCGCCGACACCATCGAGCGGTGGTTCCTGGCCGGAGCCGCCGACGGGTTCAACCTCATGCCGGACGTCTTCCCCGACGGCCTCGAGGTCTTCGTCGACGAGGTGGTGCCGCTGCTGCGGGCGCGGGGATTGTTCCGCACCGCCTACACCGAGTCGACACTGCGCGAGCGGTTCACCGGGGTGGCGGCGCCCGCGACCGCGACACCTCAGCGAGCGGTCGGCTGAGGCACACGCTCGGGTGGCCAGGTCAGTGCGACGGCAGGCCGAGGCGCTCGAGGTATCCGCGCAGCCGGTGCCTGCCGGACAGTGACTGCGGTCCTGCGAGGCGGCTGAGCACCCGGCCGCTCCAGTCGCCCGGCAGGCCGTACCGCAGGTTGTAGGCGGCGAGCGTCGAATCATATCCGGGCACATGGGAGTCGGCGGATTCCGCGTCGTAGCGCTCCCGGTGCAGCACGGCGCCCTGTGGCAGACGCGGTTTCACCGCTGCCTCCTCCGCCGGGTCTGCGGTCCCGACCGCCAGGCCGAACGCCGCCACCGCGTGCGGCGGCAGGCCGAGCTCCGCCGCCACCTCCTCCGGACGGTTGCGGACGGCCCCGACGAAAACCGTTCCAAGACCCAGTGACTCGGCGGCGACGGCGGCGTTCTGTGCGGCAAGCGCAGTGTCGACGAAGCCGATGACGGTGGTCTCCAGGTAATCCGCACCATCCAGTGGCGCACCGGCACGCTGCGCGATCCGGCGTGCCCGCCCCAGATCGGCGACCCACACCAGGAACAGCGGGGCCTCGTCGATGAACCGCTGGTTGTTCGCCAGCACCGCCAGCCGCGCCTTTCGCTGCGGATCGCGGACCGCGATCACGCTCCACGGCTGCAGGTTCGACGACGTGGGCGCCGACTGCGCAGCCGCGACCAGCGCCGTCAGCTCGTCGTCGGTGACAGGGTCGGGGAGGAACTTTCGCACCGAGCGGTGCGCGAGCTGCACCGCCAGTGTCTCGTTGACGACGCCCAGTGTGAGCTCGGGGTCCCCGTACCTGGCGGTGATGCTCACTAGCGGCCGACGCCCTGAACGGCGGGCGCCTCGGTGCCGAGGTTCTCCGGCCGGATGGACCGGTGCCCGGCGACGCGCGACGCGATGGTGTCGAGCCGGCCCAACTGCTCCGCGGTGAGCTCGACGCCGACCGCACCGACGTTCTCGCGCAGGTACTCGACGTGGCGGGTGCCGGGGATCGGCACCACGTCCTCGCCGCGGGCGAGCAGCCATGCGAGTGCGACCTGCCCGGGCTGCACCCCGATCTCGGCGGCGACCGCGGCGACGGTCCCGGCGAGCGTCAGGTTGTCCTCGAACGCGTCCGCGGCGAACCGGGGATGGCGCAACTGGACACCGCTGACGTCGTCGCGGCTGCGGACCCGGCCGGTCAGCCAGCCACGGCCCAACGGCGAGTAGGGCACGATGCCGATGCCGAGTTCCCTTGCAAGATCGACGATGCCGTCTTCGATGTCCCGGGTGAAGATTGACCACTCGTTCTGCAGCGCCGCGATCGGATGGACAGCGTGCGCCCGGCGAAGGGTCTCGGGCCCGGGTTCGGACAGCCCGATGTGGCGGATCTTGCCGGCCTCGACAAGTTCCTTCAGTGCGCCGACGGTGTCCTCGATGGGCACGGCCGGGTCCACCCGGTGCAGGTAGTACAGGTCGACGTGGTCGACGCCCAGCCGTCGCAGCGAGCCGTCGATGGCGCTGCGGACGTACTCGGGCCTGCCGTCGATCGGGCGGGCATTGGGATTGGTGTCCCGATCCAGGGCGTTGCCGAACTTCGTCGCGATGGTCAACGAACCGCGTCTGCCGCGGATGGCCCGGCCGAGCAGGGTCTCGCTGAACTCTGGGCCGTACACGTCGGCGGTGTCGAACAGAGTGACGCCGAGGTCGATCGCGGCGTCGACCAGATCCCTGGCCTGCTTCTCGTCCTCAACGCCGGCCGAGGTGCGAAAGCTCATGAAGCCGAGGCCGATCGCCGAGACCTGCGGTCCGTCGGCGCCGAGGCGGCGGGTGGTGAGTGTCGCGGTCATGTGGTCGTCCGTCCGTTCGAGGTTGTCAGGATCCGTAGAAGGGTGCGCCGGAGACCAGTTCGGACTCGCGGCCGTCCACGCCTCGCGGCACGTCACCTTCGAGCGTGACGCGGTAGAGAACCCGGTCGTAATCGAGGTGTCCGGCGTCGGCGATGGCCAGGTGCGCGGTCGCCCGGTTGTCCCAGAAGGCGACACTGCCCGGCGCCCAACGGAATCGGACGGTGTACTCGGTGCGGGTCGCCTCCTGCCACAGCAGCGCCAGCAGCGCCTCGCTCTGCGAGGGGGAGAACCCGCGGATCTCCCGGGCGCCGCGGGTGAAGCCCGGACTGACGAACAGCGCCCGCTCACCGGTCACGGGGTGCACCCGGACGGCGGGGTGGTAGGCGACGAGGTTGGCCTCGCGAACCTTGCGGTCCCGCTGGCTACCCGCCACAGCCCGCGGGCTGAACTGGTGCTTGATGTCGAGCCGGTCGACGAGGTCACGCAGCTCGGCAGGCAGGTTTTCATACGCTGCAACGAGATTGGTCCACGCGGTGTCGCCACCGTAGGGCGGTAGGATGTGCGCCCGCAGAATCGAGGCGGCGGGCGGATTCACCAGCGCCGTGACGTCGGTGTGCCAGCTGTTGTCGTACGACGTCCGCTTGCGGCCGAGGTGCCGTTCGTAGCGGCGGCTGTCGATCGGCAGGATCTCGGGGAAACCCTGGGGCGGCTCCTCCTCGTGCGGGTGCGCCGGGGTCACCTTGCCGAACAGCCGGGCGAACGCGATCTGCTCGGCGTGCCCGATCTCCTGGTCGCGGAAGAAGATCACCTTGTAGGTGTGCAGGGCGCCGCGGATCTCGTCGACGACGCCGGGGTCGAGGGGCTCACGCAGGTTGACGCCGCTGATCTCTGCGCCGATGTATCCGGCGAGCGGGACGATGTCGAGACCGATTCCGGTCTCCTTCAGTTCGGTCATCATCCGAGCGTGCGCATCCGGCCGTGTCGGAACAAGGCGGAACGGCTACGGATTACCTGCAGCAGTTCTTAATCCGGCGGGCGCCGTGGGGGGCGCCCCAGGCGTGAACACCGAGAAGTTTCGACCACACTGATTCTTGCGCCGTCGCGCCGAAATCCCAGCCCAGGGCGTCGGGCGGCCCAGACGGCGGGAAGCGCGCCGGTGCCGGGCCCCGACGTCTGCCACCATGACATGCGTGACCTCGGTGAACGACCGCCGCAACGGCTCCGCGTCGGCGCGGTGTTGTCGCTGACTCCGCCCTGTCCAGCCGCCCCTTCACCGCTACGAGGTCCCCGATGCTCGACCTACGCCGGATGATGCTGTTGAACGACCTCGCCGACCTCGGCACGGTGGCCGCTGTCGCCGAACGTCGTCACATCACCAGTTCTGCCGTCTCACAACAACTCCGGGTGCTCGAAGAGGAAGCCGGTGCGACCCTGTTCCGACGGGACGGCCGCACCCTGGGGTTGACCCGCAGCGGTCAGGTGCTGGCCGAGCACGTCCGGCGGGTGGTGGCCGCGGTGGACGAGGCCATGAGTGCGGTCGCCGCGAGCCGTGACCGCGTCTCCGGCCACGTCGCGGTCGCCGCATTCAACATGGGCATCCCGACGCTGGCCGCACCGATGATGCAGCGGATCAGTGCCGAAGAACCCGAGTTGGCCGTGCAGGTGCAGCAGCAAGACAGCGACGCCGCGCTGCGCCTGCTACGCCAGGGCGAGATCGACGTCGCCATCACCTGCCACTACGACTCCGTCGGTCAGCAGATTCCCGGTGGACTCGTCACCGAGGCACTGCTGTTCGAGCCACTCGTGCTGCTGGCGGCCTGTGAAGATCACACCAGGATCCGCACCGGCGGGCTGGCGGCACTCGCCGACGGCCCATGGGTGAGCGGGCCGCGGGATTCCGGACTCGACGCCGCGCTGCGGCGCGCGTGCGAGTCGGCCGGTTTCACCCCACACGTGGAGCATCGGCTCGTCGGCGCCCAGAACATCTGCGACCTGGCCGCGACCGGGACGGCTTCCGCGGTGGTGCCCGCGCTGTCGGTACCGGTGCCGCTACAGCCGCTCGTCGTCGCCGACCTCGATCTTGGTGGACGCACCATCAGCGCAGTCGTCCGCAACGGCAGGCAATACGACCCGAACGTCTCGGCCGTCCTGCGCGCGCTGCGATCGGTCGCCGCCGCCGCCCTGCCCAGCGCTGCCCCGGCCGAGCTCGGCGCCGCGTCGTGACCGTCAATTCAACGCGAAATTCCTGGTGAACCGCCCCATGGCGGCGTAACGTCGGAAGTGACCTGGAGCCCATCCGATCGGTTCTCCCTAGCACCGAGAAGAAGGGCTCCAGGCCCTTGTACGGCGACGGTTGGACGTCTGCGAACGCCCCCCATGGGCCACAATCTCGTATGCGCACCAACAAGGCCGTGTTCATCACCGGCGCCGCGGCGGGAATCGGACGCACCACAGCGCTGACGTTCGCCGCCCGCGGGTACACCGTCGGTGGCTACGACGTCGACGAGACGGGCCTCAAGGCGCTGGCCGACGAGATCGGCGGTCGCGGCGGCACCGTCGTGACCGGTCACCTCGACGTCACCGACCCCGACGAGATGGCGCAGCGGGTGGAGGAGTTCGTCGTCGCCGCCGGCGGACGGCTCGACGTGCTGATCAACAACGCCGGGGTGATGGCGGCCGGGCGCTTCGAGGACATCGACGTCGCGCGTCATCTCAAAGAGATCGACATCAACGCCAAGGGCGTCGTCAACGGCCTGCACGCGGCATTCCCGCACCTGCGCTTCACGCCGGGGGCGACGGTCGTCAACCTCGCGTCGGCCTCGGCGATCTACGGTCAGGCCGAACTCGCCAACTACAGCGCCACCAAGTTCTTCGTCCGCGGCCTGACCGAGGCGCTCGACCTGGAATGGAACCGCTACGGCATCCGGGTGATCGCGATGTGGCCGCTTTACGTGCAGACCGCGATGACCGACGACGTCACCACCGGCACCACCCGGTCACTCGGCATCCGGCTCACCGCCCAGGACATCGCCGACTCCATCGTCGAGGCCGTCGAACCACCGCTGCTGCGGCGGGCGATCCACCAGGTGCACTACGCCGTCGGTTCGCAGACCAAGGTGCTCGCCACCGGCGCACGGTTCTCGCCGGCGTGGCTGACGCGGCTGGTGAACAAGCGGCTGGCGGGCTCCTGAGGTGGAGCCGGCTCAGCAGCGGGTGCGGTCACGCGCGACAACAGGCGGCCGGCACGGCGGCGTCACCCGTGAGTGCGCCGATTCAGCGGAATCCACGATCGGTACCGACCGGCTCTGCGCACCCAAGTTCGTGTAGGGCCGCAGCGCCGGACCATCGACGATCACGCACTGCAACCCGGTCTCGCAGTACGTGTCGGCGACCGCGAACAGCGCCCGGAATGCCGAGACCCCGAGGAACTCGAGCCTGGTCAGATCGAGTATCAGCGGAGTGCGCATGGAGGTGAACCTGCGCAGAGTCGCGGCGACCTGATCGAGATTCGACGCGTCGACCCAGCCCGCCAGCTTCACGACGACCGCAGGACTCGACGCCTGGGTCTCGATCCGCGCACCGCCGCAGCAGAGCACGTGTGCCTGTCGCCGCCGAAGTATCGGACCCGTTCTCATCGCACCGTCGATACTCACCCAGGAGCCTCCTGACCACTCGTCGATGTCTCACACGGCACGACAGCGGGTCGTGAGGTGGGGGCCAACCCGGTGCTGACCATAGGTGGCGCTTTCCCCGACGTCAATTTAGCCGAACGCGGGGGCACAGGCAGGCTGACCGGATGGCGCAGGAATCCAGCTGCGGTGGTGTCCAGGTCTGTGCCACAACGTCATTGAGGATATCCGCCGCCGACGTCACCGGTCTGATCGTTCGCTCACTGACCTGTCCGACCACGATCCGCTTCGCGATCTGGCTACCGCGGCGCCGTTCACGCCGCTGGGTTGGATTCGCGCTGATCGCAACCGGTGTCGACCGCCCGGCGCACAGGTAGGTTGCCAACCCATGAATGAGGACTGGCTCGCCGTCATCGTCGGCCTGGCGCTGCTCGCGCTCGTGCTCGCCGGCGCGATCCCGGGCAGCGTGATCCCGTGACCGAGCAGGCCACCGAGGAGGAGTACGCGGGCGAGGAACGCCGCGACAACCGCGGCATCGGCTACGCCGTCGCCGGTGTGCTCGTGGTGCTGGCGCTGGGCGCCCTGACCCGCTTCTTCGAGGCGCAGGTGCCGCAGTGGGCGGACGGGACTCCGTTCGAGCGTGTCGCCAAGTCCATCGAATTCCCGGTGTACGCCATCGCATTCGGCCTGCTGGGCAATGCGGTGCTGAGCAGGCTGGCACTCCGTGACGCGCTGTCGGCCGGGTTCCGCACCGAGTTCTTCATCAAGACCGGGCTGGTACTGCTCGGCGCGTCGATCAACCTCAAACTCCTCGTCACCGCCGCGGGCCCGGCCATCATCCAGGCCCTGCTGCTGATCTCGATCGTCTTCGGCTTCACCTGGTGGCTCGGCGGCCGGCTCGGGCTGGAGGACAAGCTGCGGGCACTGCTCGCATCGGCCGTGTCGATCTGCGGGGTCAGCGCGGCGATCGCGGCGGCGGGTGCGGTGCAGGCCAAGCGCGAGCAACTCGCCTACGCCGCATCGCTGGTCATCGCCTTCGCGCTGCCGTCGATCTTCCTGCTGCCCTGGCTGGCCGGCGAGTTCGGGCTGTCCGACGCCGTCGCAGGCGCATGGATCGGCGGCAACATCGACACCACGGCCGCGGTGGCGGCCTCCGGTGCGATCGCCGGCGAGGACGCGTTGCAGATCGCCACCATCGTCAAGACCACACAGAACGCGCTCATCGGCATCGTCGCGATCGCCCTGACCGCCTACTTCGCACTCAAGGTCGAACGGCGCAGCGCCGAGGACGCCCGGCCCACCATCGGCCAGTTCTGGGAGCGGTTCCCCAAGTTCGTGCTCGGCTTCATCGCCGCGTCGGTGATCGGCACGCTGTACCTGCAGTGGGGCGGCGACAAGGCCGCCATCACCACGGTCAACGATCTGCGGACCTGGTTCCTGATCTTCGCGTTCGTCGCGATCGGCCTGGAGTTCTCGCTGAAGGGGCTGCGGGAAGCCGGATGGCGGCCGGTCGCGGTGTTCGCCTCGGCCACCGTGGTGAACATCGTCGTCGCGCTCGGCCTTGCGCTGGTGTTGTTCGGCAACTTCGAGGTCGGCTAGCGGTTAGGCTCGGCCGGTGCGCACGGCCTGGTCGAGGCGCGGCTTCCTGGCCTCCGCCGGGGTCGCGACACTGGTGGCCGCGTGCGGCTCCGACAAACCGGGCACCGTCGCGAAGGACGGGTCCGTCACCGTCACCCACGCCTTCGGCGAGACCCGCATCCCGGCCCCGCCCACCCGCGTCGTCAGCGCGGGCCTCACCGAACAGGACGACCTGCTCGCCCTCGGCGTGGTGCCCGTCGCGGTGACCGAGTGGTTCGGTGCGGAACCGTTCGCCGTCTGGCCGTGGGCCCGGCCCCGGCTCGGCGCCGCCCAGCCCGTGGTGCTCAGCCTCGCCGACGGCCTGCAGATCGAGCCGATCGCGGCACTGAAGCCCGACCTCATCGTGGCCACCAACGCCGGGCTCGACGCAGACACCTACACCCGGCTGTCCGAGATCGCACCGACCATCGCGCAGTCCGGACCGGCCGCATTCTTCGAGCCGTGGAAGGAGCAGGCCACCGTCATCGGCCAAGCCGTCTTCAAGGCCGACGACATGGCCGGCCAGATCGGCGCGGTCGACGAGAAGTTCACCGCCGCGGGGCAGAACAATCCCGAGTTCGGCGGCAAGAAGGCCATCCTGCTGCGCGGCACGCTGTACCGCGACAGCGCGCAGGCCACGGTGCCCGGCTGGCGCACCGAGTTCCTCACCGCACTCGGATTCACCGTCCCCGACGTGCCCGCCCTGATCCCGCGCGACCAGATGGCGTCCGTTCTCGACGCCGCGGACGTGCTGATCTGGACCACCGAGAGCGACGAGGAACAGGCCGCCCTGCTGGCCGACCCCGCGGTCGCGGGGCTGTCGGCGACGTCACGCAACCGCCACGTCTTCACCGGGCGGGAACTCGCAGGCGCCATCGCGTTCGCCTCCCCGCTGTCCTACCCGCTGGTCGCCGACCAGCTCCCACCGCGGCTGGCGGCCGCACTGTCCTGAGACACTGTTCGGGTGACCAGCACCGATCTCGACCACCGCGGTTCCGCCAGCATCGGCTCGGCCTACTACCCGACGCTGCTGGCCGTCTTCACCGGACTGGTGCTGATCTCGAACGTGGCCGCCACCAAGGGGGTGGCGTTCGGACCGCTGCTCACCGACGGGGGCTTCCTCGTCTTCCCCCTCACCTACGTCATCGGCGACGTGCTCAGCGAGGTGTACGGCTTCCGTGCGGCGCGCCGCGCGGTGTTCGTCGGCTTCGCGATGCAGGCCCTGGCCGTACTGGTGCTGTGGCTCACGGTGCGGCTGCCCGCCGCCCCCGACTACGCCAACCAGGACGCGCTGGCCAGCACCGTCGCGTCGATCACCGGACTGGCGATCGCCGGCCTCGGCGGATTCCTCGCCGGGCAGATGGTCAACGCCTACCTCGTCGTCTGGATCAAGCAGCGCACCAAGGAGAGCCACCTGTGGGCCCGGCTGCTCGGCTCGACGGTGGTGGGCCAGTTCTGCGACACCCTGGTGTTCTGTGCGATCGCGGCGCCGATCATCGGGTTCGGCAACATGAGTTCCTTCGCCGTGTACGCGGCGCTCGGCTGGCTGTACAAGACCGCGGTCGAGGCGGCGCTGCTGCCCGTCACCTACCGCGTCATCGCCGCCATCAAGCGCCGCGAGCCGACCTACCAGCCGGCCGTATGAGCGAGCGTTAAGGCTCTTCTGGCAACTTGTACAAAGTTCGCCCGCGAGACACTACTCGGCGGTAGCTTGTGCAAATGACAGTGGCAGCAGAGTCATATCAGCGGATGGCCATCGGCACCGTGCACGACTATGGCGATCGAGCACTTTTACTTGACTTCGACGATATCTCTGAGGTTTTGGCGTGGGCCGCCGCGATCCACCACGCCGATCTGCCCGGTGTCCTCGACGTCGTCCCCGGCGCACGCACCGTGCTGGTCACGCTCGCGGGGCCGCGGTACCAGGCCCCCACCCGGCAACGCCTCGCAACACTCCAGCCGGACCGGTCGGAGGTGGCAGCCGACGCTGCCGACCGGCGGGCCGACGTCCTCATCGACGTCGTCTACGACGGCCCCGATCTCGAGGAGGTGGCGCGCCTGACCGGGCTCGACACCGCTGCGGTGGTGGCGGCCCACACCGGCACGCTGTGGCGTGTCGGCTTCAGCGGTTTCGCGCCGGGATTCGCCTACCTCGTCGGCGGGGACGACCGGCTGCACGTACCGCGCCGGAGCGAGCCACGGACCAAGGTGCCCGCCGGGTCGGTCGGCCTGGCCGGCGAGTTCAGCGGCGTCTACCCGCGCCAGTCCCCCGGCGGCTGGCAGTTGATCGGCCGCACCGCCGAGGGTCAGGCCGCGCTCTGGGACATCGACCGCGACGAACCCGCCCTGCTGACGCCGGGCAAGTGGGTCGAGTTCCGGTCCGTCGACTAGGAGGCACGCGATGACCACCACGCTGGAAATCCTGCGAACAGGGCCGCTGGCACTGGTCGAGGACCTGGGCCGGCCCGGCATGTCCCACCTGGGCGTGTCGCGCTCCGGAGCCGCCGACCGCCGCTCCCACACCCTGGCCAACCGCCTGGTGGCCAACCCGAACGACCGGGCGACCGTCGAGATCACCCTCGGCGGCCTCACCGCCAGGGTGCACGGCGGCGACGTCGCCATCGCGGTGACGGGCGCCGACGCCGACCCGTCGGTGAACGGCAAGCCGTTCGGCACCAACAGCATTCACTATGCGCACGACGGCGACGTGATCTCGCTGGGCGTCCCGTACTGCGGCCTGCGCAGCTACCTCGCCGTGCGCGGCGGCATCGACGTCACGCCCGTGCTTGGCTCCCGGAGCTACGACGTGATGTCGGCGATCGGACCGACCCCGCTGCGACCCGGCGACGTGCTGCCGGTCGGCGAGCACACCGCCGACTTCCCCGAGCTGGACCAGGCGCCGGTCGCCGCGATCGACGACGACGTGCTCGAACTGAGGGTCGTGCCCGGCCCGCGTGACGACTGGTTCACCAACCCCGACGTGCTGGTGCGCACCAACTGGCAGGTCACCAAACACAGCGACCGGGTGGGGATCCGGCTCGTCGGCATGCCGCTCGAGTACCGCAACACCGACCGCCAGCTGCCCAGCGAGGGCGCGACCCGTGGTTCGATCCAGGTGCCGCCCAACGGTTTTCCCGTCATCCTCGGACCCGACCATCCGGTGACGGGTGGCTACCCCGTGATCGGCGTGGTGTGTGGCGACGACATCGACAAACTCGCGCAGATCCGGCCGGGCCAGACCCTGCGGCTGCACTGGGCGCGGCCACGCCTGCCGTTCGGCGCCGGGTGAACCGCTGACCCGTGTGCGCCGGCGCGCATCCTGGTAGAACAACTGTGTGCACACCGTGGTCCACACCGCACGCCTGGTCCACACCGCCGACCTCGACGCCGAGACGCGCGACCGCGCCCATCGCATGGTCGTGGACGCCTTCCGCGGCGATCCGGACGGTGACTTCGACGACGACGACTGGGAACACGCGCTCGGCGGGATGCACGCCCTCATCTGGCACCACGGCGCGATCGTCGCCCACGGCGCAGTGGTGCAGCGCAGGCTCATCTACCGCGACACCCCGCTGCGCTGCGGTTACGTCGAAGCGGTCGCGGTGCACGAGGACTGGCGGGGTCGCGGGCTGGGCAGCGCGGTGATGGACGCCGTCGAGCAGGTGATCCGGGGCGCCTACCAGGTCGGCGCGCTGGGTTCCTCGGACTTGGCCCGCGACATGTACGTCTCGCGCGGCTGGCTGCCGTGGCAGGGCCAGACGTCGGCCCTGACGCCGACCGGGACCGTCCGCACGCCCGATGACGACGACGGCGTGTTCGTACTCCCGGTGTCCGTCGAACTGGACCGCTCCGCCGACCTGACCTGCGACTGGCGCGCCGGCGACGTCTGGTGAGCCCGGGGTGACCTCACAGGGCCCGAACCCCCTGGGTGAGTGGAATTTCACGCACGAGTCATCACGGAGCGCTTTCGGGTAACGCAGTGTTCCTAGCGTGTGCGCCATGCCGCATCGCATCACCGACTGGGATCCCGAGGACGTCGTCGCCTGGGAGGCCGGCAACAAGCACATCGCCCGCCGCAACCTGATCTGGTCCGTCGCCGCCGAGCACATCGGCTTCTCGATCTGGTCCATCTGGTCGGTGATGGTGCTGTTCATGCCCGAGAGCGTCTACGGCTTCTCGGCCGGCGACAAATTCCTGCTCGGCGCCACCGCCACCCTCGTCGGCGCCTGCCTGCGCATCCCCTACACGCTGGCCACCTCGACGTTCGGCGGCCGCAACTGGACGGTGTTCTCCGCATTCGTGCTGCTGATCCCCACAGTCGGCACGATGCTGCTGCTGGCCAATCCCGGCCTTCCGCTGTGGCCCTACCTGCTGTGCGCGGCGCTGGCCGGTTTCGGCGGCGGCAACTTCGCCTCCTCGATGACCAACATCAACGCGTTCTACCCCCAGCGGCTCAAGGGCTGGGCGCTCGGGCTCAACGCAGGCGGCGGCAACATCGGCGTGCCGATGATCCAGCTGGTGGGCCTGCTCGTCATCGCCGCCGCAGGCAACCGCCAGCCGTACTGGGTGTGCGCGGTCTACCTGGTGGCGCTGGCGATCGCCGGCATCGGCGCCGCCAGGTACATGGACAACCTCGAGCAACACAAGATCGACTTCACCGCGATGAAAGACATTCTGCGCGAACGTGACACCTGGGTGATCTCGCTGCTCTACATCGGCACCTTCGGCTCGTTCATCGGTTTCGCCTTCGCGTTCGGCCAGGTGCTCCAGATCAACTTCGCCGAGGGCGGGCAGTCGCCGGCGGAGGCCTCGCTGCACGCCGCGCAGATCGCGTTCGTCGGCCCGCTGCTCGGCTCGCTGTCGCGGGTCTACGGCGGCAAGCTCGCCGACCGCATCGGCGGCGGACGGGTCACCCTGGCGGTGTTCGCCGGGATGATCCTGGCCGCCGGGCTGCTGGTGGCGATCAGCACGATGGACGACCACAGCGCCGGCGCGGCCACCGCGACCACCATGGCGGGCTATGTCGTCGGCTTCATCGCACTGTTCCTGCTGTCGGGAGTCGGCAACGGGTCGGTGTACAAGATGATCCCGTCGATCTTCGACGCCAGGAGCCGGTCGCTCGATCTCAGCGAAGCCGACCGGGTGAACTGGTCACGGGCGATGTCGGGCGCGCTGATCGGCTTCGCCGGCGCGGTCGGCGCGCTGGGCGGGGTGGGCATCAACCTCGCGCTGCGCCAGTCCTACCTCAGCAGTGGGTCGGCGACCTCGGCGTTCTGGATCTTCGCGGTGTTCTACGTGGTGGCCTCCGTGGTCACCTGGGCGCGCTACGTGCGGCGTCCCGGCATGGCCGAGATCACCACGGATCGCGACGAGCGACATACCTCGGCAATGGCCGGGTAACCGTCCCGAAACACGAGCTGAATAGACAGAGAGCATGAGTGAGCCTGACTGGGCGCCGCTCACCGGCTTCCGGGTAGCGGTGACCTCCGCCCGCCGAGCCGACGAACTGGCCACGCTACTGCGGCGGCGGGGCGCCACCGTGACGAGTGCGGCCGCCATCACGATGGTGCCGCTGCCCGACGACGACGAGCTGCGCTCGCACACCGAGGCGCTGATCGACGTACCGCCGGACATCGTCATCGCCACCACCGGCATCGGATTCCGCGGCTGGGTCGCGGCCGCCGACGGGTGGGGGCTGGCGAGCGAGCTCATCGCCTCGCTCGGCAAGGCCCGCATCGTCTCCCGCGGACCCAAGGCCACCGGGGCGCTGCGCGCGGCAGGACTGCCCGAGGAGTGGTCCCCGGAGTCGGAATCCTCCCGCGAACTGGTGCACTACCTGGTCGAGGGCGGCATCGCCGGCATGCGCATCGCCGTGCAGCTGCACGGCGCCACCAACGACTGGGACCCCTTCCCCGAGTTCCTCGACGAGTTGCGAGCCGCCGGCGCCGAGGTGGTGCCGATCATGGTGTACCGCTGGTACCCGGCTCCCCGCGACGGCGAGTTCGACCAGTTGGTGGCGGGCATCGCCGACGAGAAGTTCGACGCCGTCAGCTTCACCTCCGCCCCCGCGGTGGCCTCGGTGCTCATGCGGGCCACCGAACTGGGCATCGCCGACCGGGTGCTGTCGGCGCTGCGCACCGACGTGCACGCGATGTGCGTCGGACCCGTCACCGCCCGACCGCTGGTGCGCCTCGGCGTGCCCACCTCCGCGCCGGAACGGATGCGCCTGGGTGCGCTGGCCCGCCACATCACCGACGAGCTGCCACTTCTGCAGTCGCGCACCGTGAAGGTCGCCGGGCACGTGCTGGAGATCCGCGGCACCTGCGTGATGGTCGACGGCGTGGTCAAGTCACTCTCGCCCGCCGCCATGGCGACGATTCGCGCACTGGCACACCGGCCCGGAGACGTGGTGTCGCGCACCGACCTGCTCGACGCCCTGCCCGGCGGCGGCACCGACACCCACGCAGTGGAGACGGCCGTGCTGCGACTGCGAACTGCGTTGGGCGACAAGCACATCGTCTCGACCGTGGTGAAACGCGGGTACCGGCTGGCGGTCGACGAGGGAATGGCGGCAGCCCGGTGAACCCCGCGGCCCACCTGGTGCTGGTGGCGCACGGCACCCGCAAGCAGCGTGGTGTCGCTCTGGTGGGTGACATCGCCGAGCAGGTCGCCGCGACGCTGGGGCGTCGGGTGAACGTCGCGTTCGTCGACGTGCTGGGACCCACGCCGGCCGAGGTCCTCCGGAGGTTGCCCCACGCACCGGCACTCGTGGTGCCCGCGTTCCTGTCGCGGGGTTATCACGTCGGCGTCGACATCCCCGAACACGTGCATGCCAGCGGCCATCCGGACGTGACGGTCACCGACGCGCTGGGGCCCGATCCGCAGCTGATCCGTGTGCTGGCCGACCGCCTCATCGAATCAGGTTGGCAGCATGGCGATTCGGTGGTGCTGGCTGCGGCGGGCACCTCCGACCCTGCGGCGCAACGCGACCTGCACACCACCGCGACGTGGCTGTCGGCGCTGACCGGGTCCCGCGTCGAGCTGGCCTTCGCCGCCACCGGCGAGCCGAGGGTGGCCGACGCGGTCGCCGATCTGCGCCGGCGCGGCCGGCGCCGCGTGGTGGTGGCGTCCTACCTGCTGTCCGAGGGACTGTTCCAGGATCGACTGCGCGCCAGCGGCGCCGACGTCGTGACCGCCCCGCTGGGCACGCACCCGGGGCTGGTGCGCCTGATCGCCAGCCGGTTCCGGCGGGCGCGGGCGACGGTTCCGGCGTAGCGCTCGACCGGGGATGTCAGTTGACGTTGTCGGCGTCCTGCGGGCCGCCCGCGACGAGTAGCCGGGCCACCGACTCGATCGAGTCGTGCTGCTCCTTGGCCATCGCCACGAGCAACGAGTACGCCTGCGCGACGTCGGCGCCGAACTTCTCCATCAACAGCAGCTTCGCCTGGTTGATCACGTCCCTGCGGGCCGACCCGCGACGGGACTGCCCCGTCATCAGCAGCCCGATGTGCCGCGCGAGCAGTTCGGCGGTTCCCTCGAGGCCGTCCTCGAGTCCGCCTGCGTTGTCCGCGTAGAGGTTCAGCGCCGCCCGGACCTCGCCGCCGAGGCACACCGGAACCGCCACCACCGCTCGTACCGGCGTGCTCACCATGGCCTGCCGGGCGAACGCCGGCCACCGGGTGTCGTCGGTCAGGTCGTCGGCGCGGTACGGCCGGCCGTCGTAGGCCGCACTGAGACTCGGGCCCTCGCAGACGCGGCGGGTGATGTTGTCCAGGACGAGCGGATGGCCGTCGGTGGCGGCCATCGACCGGATGAGGATGCCTTCCCCGATACAGGTGATGCCCGCGTGGTCGACAGCCGGCAGCAGGCGCACCGCCAGCATGGTGATGTCACCCAGCCGCTCGGTGTTGGCGCGGCGCTGACCGGTGTCGGCCATGAGCGCGATCGCGTCATCGATGCGCCTGCCGATGTCGCGGCGCTCCAGCGAAGGTTCGTCGACGCATTCACCACCCGGCGACATGCGGCGGAAGTACCCGCGCAGCGCGCAGGCAAACGTCAGACTTGGCGCGACCGTCGCCAGGCCGGTGCGACCTCGACGAACCCGTCTGCGGTGATCCGGGCGCGGTACACCGGCAGGGACGCCGCCGGATCGTCCAGGCAGCTGCCGTCGTCGAACGCGAATGCCTGCTTCTTGATCGGGGACTGCACGGTGGCGCGGCCGGCCCGGTCGCCGACAATGCCGCGCGACATCACCGCGGCGCCCGAGAACGGGTCGATGTTGCCGACGGCTGCCAGCGTTCCGTCGTCCAGCCGGAAGAGTGCGACCTGGGAGCCGTCGGCAAGCAGCACGCCGACGCCCCGGTTCGGGATCAGGTAGTCGTACCGGCAGGCCGGCGTCCAGTCCGCGTCATGCTGCGGATCGCGTTCCCTGCGGTCGTCGATGAGCGTCATGTGGTCTCCTGCATGGGCTTGATCGTGGGCATTCCGATGGACACCGGCACCTTGCGACCGCCGTTCTCGGTGAACTCGACGGTCGGGTCGGGCACGTCCGGCGCGTTGACGAACGACACGAATCGCGACAGCTTGTCCGGGTCCTCGAGGACGCCCTTCCATTCGCAGGCGTAGCCGTCGACGTGGCGGGCGACGGCGTCCTCGAACTCGGCCGCCAGACCCAGCGAGTCCTCGCAGACCACCTCACGCAGGTGGTCCATCCCGCCGTCGAGCGCGTCGACCCACGGCGCGGTGCGCTGCAGCCGGTCGGCCGTGCGGATGTAGAACATCAGGAACCGGTCGATGTAGCGCACCAGGGTCTCGTCGTCGAGGTCTCCGGCGAGCAGTTGCGCGTGCTTGGGTGTCATGCCGCCGTTGCCGCCGACGTAGAGGTTCCATCCCGTCTCGGTGGCGATGACGCCGACGTCTTTGCCGCGCGCCTCCGCGCACTCGCGGGCACAGCCCGACACGCCCATCTTGATCTTGTGCGGGGACCGCAAGCCGCGGTAGCGGAGTTCGAGGTTGATGGCCATCTGCACCGAGTCCTGCTGGCCGTAGCGGCACCAGTCGCTGCCCACGCAGCTCTTCACCGTGCGCAGCGACTTGCCGTAGGCCTGCCCGGACTCCATCCCGCCCTCGACGAGCCTGCGCCAGATGTCGGGCAGCTGATCGACCCGGGCGCCGAACATGTCGATGCGCTGCCCGCCGGTGATCTTGGTGTAAAGGCCGAAGTCGCGGGCGATCTCACCGATCAGGATCAGGTGCTCGGGCGTGATGTCGCCGCCCGGCACCCGCGGCACCACCGAGTAGCTGCCGTTCTTCTGGATGTTGGCCAGGAAGTGGTCGTTGGAGTCCTGCAGCGACGCCTGCTCGCCGTCGAGGATGTGGTCGGAACTCGTCGACGCCAGGATCGAGGCGACCGTGGGTTTGCAGATGTCGCAACCCTTTCCGGTGCCGAAGCGTTCGATCAGGCCGGTGAAGGTGCGGATCGAGGTCGCGGAGACGATCTCGAAGAGCTCACTGCGCGACTGGCTGAAGTGCTCGCACAGCGCCTTGGACTGCTCGACGCCCTCGGCCTCCAGCAGCTGCTTGAGCAGCGGCACGCACGACCCGCACGACGTGCCCGCCTTGGTGCACGCCTTCAGCCCCGCGACGTCGCAGCAGCCGCCGGCGATGGCGCCGCTGATGTCGCCCTTGGTGACGTTGTTGCACGAGCAGATCTGCGCGGCAGGCGGCAGCGCGCCGACACCGAGTTGACCTGCGCCACCCTCGCTTCCGGCCGGTGCGATCAGGGCCATCGGGTCGCCGGGCAGCTCTTCGCCGACCATCGGCCGCAGCACCCCGTAGACCGACGCGTCGCCGACCAGGATCCCGCCGAGCAGCGTCTTGGCGTCGTCGGAGAGCACCAGCTTCGCGTAGGTCTGGTTCACCGCGTCGTTGACGACGACCTCGAGGGACTTCGGGGTGCGGCCCATCGCGTCGCCGAAGCTCGCCACGTCCACGCCGAGCAGCTTGAGCTTGGTGGACAGGTCGGCCTCCGGGAACTCGGCCGCACCGCCGAGCAGTCGGTCGGCGACCACCTCGGCGCTGGTGTAGCCGGGGCCGACGAGTCCGTAGCAGCGGCCCTCGATGGCGGCCACCTCGCCGATCGCGAAGATGGCGGGATCGCGGGTGGCACAGGACAGGTCGGTCAGCACGCCACCGCGCTCGGCGAGCTCCAGCCCGGCGTCGCGGGCCAGTTCGTCGCGCGGCCGCACACCTGCGGCGAAGATGACCACCGCGGCGTCGATGAAGCTCCCGTCGCTCAACGCCACCCGCATCGAGTCGTCCTCGGCGGAGCGCTTCAGCGGCCGGTTGCGCTGCGCCGGCCTGATCGACTCGGTGCCGACGTCGGTGTGCACCGTGATGCCCAGCTCGGTGATCATCCTGCCCAGCAGGGCGCCGCCCGCCTCGTCGAGCTGCTGCGCCATCAACCGCGGCGAGCGCTCCACGACATGGGCGTCCAGGCCGAAACCGCGCAGAGCGTTGGCAGCCTCGAGGCCCAGCAGACCGCCGCCGATCACCACACCCACCGGGGTGCGGCCGGTCTCGCGGGCCCGCACGGCGTCGGCGCGGATCGCGTCGAGGTCGTCGAGTGTGCGGTACACGTGGCAGGCGGGCAGATCGCGGCCGGGCACCGGCGGCACGAACGCGTAGGAGCCCGTCGCGAGCACCAGGGCGTCGTAGCCGATCGTGGCGCCGTCGGCGGTGGTGACCGTCCTGGCGTCCCGGTCGATGGCGGTGACCGGGCTGCCCAGCTTCAGCGTGACGCGGTCGTCGCCGGCGTAGTCGTTGCCGGGCAGCGCCAGCAGCGTGCGGTCCCAGTGTTCGGTGTAGGCGGTCAGCCCGACCCGGTCGTAGGCGGCGTCGGCCTCCTCGGCCACCACGGTGACCTGCCAGGTTCCTGCCTCGTCGCGCGCCCTCAGGGCCTCGACGAACCGGTGTCCGACCATGCCGTGGCCGACGACCACGACGTTCTTCGTTGACGGCATGTCCCGAGGCTAGGGAGCCGATATTGCCGCAATGTCGCCCTGTGTGACGCTGCCATCACGGTGTGCTCACGGGCAGCGGGGCGGGGGTGTGAGCCGCTTCGCCGACAGCCCCGAGTAGCCGCGAAAGCGAAGCCAGGGTCGTGAATCCAAGTGATTCACGACCCTGGCTGCTATCTGGGCGCGATCACTTCCAGCGGTCGAGCAACTCCTTGGCCCGCTTGGCCAGCGCGAACTGCAGGAACGGCCCGAAGCTGATCCGGGCGACGCCGAGCGGACCGAACGACGCCGGGTCGTCCTCGTCGGGCAGCCCGATCGCATTGACCGGCAGCGGCAGCTCTGAGGTGAGCCTGCGCAGCGTGTCCGCGTCGTGGCGGCCCACCGGATAGAGCACGTCGGCGCCCGCCTGCGCGGCCTCGGTCAACCGTGCGACGGCCCGTTCGACGCGGTCGGCGTCATCGCCGTCCTTGCGCAGGAACAGGTCCGTGCGGGCGTTCACGACGACGTGCACACCCGCGTCGTCGGCGGCCTTGCGCAGCGCGCCCACGAGTTCGGCGTGGTCGGCCGACGACCGCAGACGGCCACCCTCGGCGTGCACGGTGTCCTCGATGTTGAGTCCGACCGCGCCCACCCCGAGCAGTCCCTCGATCAGCCGCGTCGGCGCCTCCCCGTAACCGGACTCGATGTCCACCGACACCGGCACGTCGACGGCCTCGGTGATCTGCGCGACCCGGGTCAGCAGTTCATCGAACGTCATGCCCTCGTTGTCGGCCCTGCCGACCGAGTCGGCCACCGGATGGCTGCCCACGGTCAGCGCCGCGAACCCCGCGTCCACGGCCAGCTTCGCCGACCAGGCGTCCCACACCGTCGGCAGGATGACCGGGTCACCTGGGCGGTGCAACGCCAGCAGCGCGTCCGCCCGGGTCTTCAGAATTTGCTTGTCCACCACGAAATCACTCCATCTGACGTGATCTGTCTCACGCCGCAGTCGGTGATGTGGCTAGCATCAATTGCGTAATGTGATTCACGACACCCTTCAGCCCAAGGAGGTCACTTGTCCAGCACAACCGAGTTCAGCGAGCTGCACGAACTCATCGGCGGCCTGCGCCGATGCGTCGCTTCGCTGGCGTCGAAGTACGGCGACTCGCCAGCGATGCGTCGCATCGTCAATGATGCCGAACGCATCCTCAACGACGTCGACCGCCTCGACATCGACGCCGAGGAGCTCGAGCTCGGTCGCGGGGTGAGCCGCCACCACCACATCGGAGAGAAGATCGCCATCCCCGACACCCAGTACGACACCGATTTCTGGCGCGGCGTCGACGACGAGGGTCTCGGCGGCACCCGATGAGCCAGCGCTGGTGACATCTGCCCGCGCACCGCTTGAAACCCACCGCCGCGGGTAACCGCCCGGTTGGTCGACCTCGACAGATCTGCGAAAGGCAACAGTGAGCGCACCCACCGCCGACCGAGACGGCACCGGCGTCTTCTCATCGACACGCGCGGAGATCAAGCAGCGCACGCTGCGCACCGACCGCTGGTGGCAGTCACCGCTCGTCGTCGACCTGGGTTTCGCCGCATTCGTGATCTACGCGACGGTGCGGGCGTTCCTGCAGCGGGACTACTTCGTCCCCGAGTACCACTACCTGACGCCGTTCTACTCACCGTGCATCAGCACCGGCTGCCTGCCCGAGGCGAGCGGTTTCTGGCCGCAGTTCGTGCCGGACTGGCCAATCTTCCCGTACGCGCTGCTGTCGCTGCCGTTCCTGCTGCTGTTCCGGCTGACCTGCTACTACTACCGCGGCGCCTATTACCGGTCGGTGTGGCAGGCGCCAACCGCCTGCGCCGTCGCCGAACCGCACGCCAAGTACACCGGCGAGACCCGCTTCCCGCTGATCATCCAGAACACCCACCGCTACTTCTTCTACATCGCGGCCCTGATCTCGGTGATCAACACCTACGACGCGATCATCGCCTTCCACTCGCCCAGCGGCTTCGGATTCGGCCTGGGCAACATCATTCTCGTGGTCAACGTGGTGATGCTGTGGGTCTACACGATCTCCTGCCACTCCTGCCGCCACGTCGTGGGCGGACGTCTCAAGCACTTCTCGAAACATCCTGTGCGCTACTGGCTCTGGACGAAGGTCAGCGTGCTCAACACCCGGCACAAGCTGTACGCCTGGATCACCCTCGGCACGCTGATGCTCACCGACTTCTACGTCATGCTGGTGGCCAGCGGCACGATCTCGGACCTGAGGTTCATCGGCTGAGATCACCCGACCGACAGCGCAATTCGAGACAACAGGACATGGAAGACGAGTGAGGACACATGGCTGAGGCCGAGCTGGAACGGCACGAGTACGACGTCGTCGTGATCGGTGCCGGTGGCGCAGGACTGCGAGCGGTGATCGAGGCCCGCGAGCGCGGCCTGCGTGTCGCCGTGGTGACCAAGTCGCTGTTCGGCAAGGCGCACACCGTGATGGCCGAAGGCGGCTGCGCGGCGGCGATGAAGAACGCCAACCCCAAGGACACCTGGCAGATCCACTTCGCCGACACCATGCGCGGCGGCAAGTTCCTGAACAACTGGCGGATGGCCGAGCTGCACGCCCAGGAGGCGCCCGACCGGGTGTGGGAGCTGGAGACCTATGGCGCGCTGTTCGACCGCACCAAGGACGGCCGGATCAGCCAGCGCAACTTCGGTGGCCACACCTATCCGCGGCTCGCGCACGTCGGCGACCGCACCGGCCTGGAGATCATTCGCACCCTGCAGCAGAAGATCGTGTCGCTGCAGCAGGAGGACAAGCGCGAACTCGGTGACTACGAGGCCCGCATCCGGGTCTTCCACGAGTGCTCCATCACCGACCTCGTCCTGGACAAGGGGCCGAGCGACGATCCGAGCGCCGAGCACGAGGCGACCGGGGCGCAGGGCAAGAACGAGGGCAGGATCGCCGGCGCGTTCGGCTACTACCGCGAGACCGGGAACTTCGTGCTGTTCGAGGCGCCCGCCGTGGTGCTGGCGACCGGCGGCATCGGCAAGTCGTTCAAGGTGTCGTCGAACTCGTGGGAGTACACCGGTGACGGCCACGCGCTGGCACTGCGGGCGGGTTCGAGCCTGATCAACATGGAGTTCATCCAGTTCCACCCCACCGGCATGGTCTGGCCGCTGTCCGTCAAGGGCATCCTGGTCACCGAGGGCGTGCGCGGCGACGGCGGCGTGCTGAAGAACTCCGAGGGCAAGCGGTTCATGTTCGACTACATCCCGGACGTGTTCAAGGGCCAGTACGCCGAGTCCGAGGAAGAGGCCGACCAGTGGCTCAAGGACAACGACTCGGCCCGCCGCACCCCTGACCTGCTGCCCCGTGACGAGGTGGCCCGTGCCATCAACTCCGAGGTGAAGGCGGGCCGCGGCACGCCACACGGCGGCGTCTACCTCGACATCGCCTCGCGCATGCCGACCGAGGAGATTAAGCGGCGGCTGCCGTCGATGTACCACCAGTTCATCGAGCTGGCCGAGGTCGACATCACCAAGGACGAGATGGAGGTCGGACCGACCTGCCACTACGTGATGGGCGGCATCGAGGTCGACCCGGACACCGGGGGCGCCGCCACCGCCGGGCTGTTCGCCGCCGGTGAGTGCTCCGGCGGCATGCACGGCTCCAACCGTCTGGGCGGCAACTCGCTGTCGGACCTGCTGGTGTTCGGCCGTCGCGCCGGTCTCGGCGCCGCGGACTACGTGCGGGCCCTGTCCGACGAGCGGCCGAAGGTTTCGCAGGAGGCGGTCGACGAGGCCATCAAGATGGCACTGGCCCCGTACGACACCCACGAGAATCCGGAGAACCCGTACACCCTGCACGCCGAGCTGCAGGAGTCGATGAACGACCTGGTGGGCATCATCCGCAAGGAGGACGAGATCCAGTCCGCCCTCGACAAGCTCGACGAGCTGCGCGCCCGCGTGCAGAACGTCACCGTCGAAGGCGGCCGGGCGTTCAACCCCGGCTGGCACCTGGCCATCGACATGCGCAACATGCTGCTGGTCAGCGAGTGCGTGGCCAAGGCGGCAATGCAGCGCACGGAGAGCCGCGGCGGGCACACCCGCGACGACTATCCCGAGATGGACTCCAAGTGGCGCAACACGCTGCTGGTCTGCCGCACCGACGACGTCGCGACCGTGGACAAGATGGTGCCGGGCGTGACGGTGGAGGCCGAGGAGCAGGTGCCGATGCGTGAGGACCTGCTCGGCTGCTTCGAACTGTCCGAGCTGGAGAAGTACTACACCGACGGTGAACTCACCGCGCATCCCGAACGGAAGGGCTAGACATGGCTGCCTACACCGCAAACCTGCGTGTCTGGCGCGGCGACGTCAGCGGCGGTGAGCTGCGCGACTTCCAGGTCGAGGTGAACGAGGGCGAGGTGGTGCTCGACATCATCCACCGCCTGCAGGCCACCCAGACCCCCGACCTCGCCGTGCGCTGGAACTGCAAGGCGGGCAAGTGCGGGTCGTGCTCGGCCGAGATCAACGGCCGGCCGCGACTTCTGTGCATGACCCGGATGTCCACCTTCGGTGAGGACGAGACCGTCACCGTGACGCCCCTGCGGACGTTCCCGGTGATGCGCGACCTCGTCACCGACGTGAACTTCAACTACGAGAAGGCCCGGGAGATCCCGGCGTTCACGCCGCCGAAGGACCTGCAGCCCGGTGAGTACCGGATGCAGCAGGAGGACGTGAACCGCAGCCAGGAGTTCCGCAAGTGCATCGAGTGCTTCCTGTGTCAGAACGTGTGTCACGTGGTGCGCGACCACGAGGAGAATAAGGAGGCGTTCGCCGGGCCGCGGTTCCTGATGCGCATCGCCGAGCTCGACATGCATCCCCTCGACGTCGCCGACCGTCAGAACATGGCGCAGGAGGAGCACGGCCTCGGCTACTGCAACATCACCAAGTGCTGCACCGAGGTGTGCCCCGAGCACATCAAGATCACGGACAACGCGCTGATCCCGATGAAGGAGCGCGTCGCCGACCGCAAGTACGACCCGGTGGTGTGGCTGGGCAACAAGCTGTTCCGGCGGAGTTAGCAGCGCAGTCGTCGCCAGTGTGAAACGTGGGCGGAAATCCTCAGGGATTTCCGCCCACGTTTCACTTTCGCGGCCCACCGCCGGGGACTCATCGGCGTACCCTCGGCAACAGCGGCCAATCAACGACGAAAGGCAGCCAGTCCATGACTCAGATCCACAGCGTCAACGACATTCGCACCGCCATCCGCGAGCTGTCCGCCCGCGCAGCGCTGGCACGCAAAGAGGGCCGGCCCGGCGACGCGGACGAGATCGAGCAGCGGATCCAGCACTACCGCGAGGAACTCGCCGCCCGCCCCTGACGGGCATCAGTCACCCAGCCGCCGGAAGGCGCTGCGGTGGAACACGATCGGCGCCACGTCGTCGTGCACCCGGATGTCGTTGACCCGGAGCACGACAATCGTGTGGTCGCCGGCGGTCACCAGCTGTTCGATGGCGCTCTCCAGCCACACGCTGGTGCCCTCGATGAAGACGGCACCGGTCGCGGTCGAGACGGTCTGCAGGCCCGCGAAGCGGTCACCGGTCTTGGCGGCCAGGGTGCGGGCGGCGGCGTCGTGGGCCTCCCCCAGCACGCTGATCCCCAACGACGGCAGGCCCTTGAGCTTCGGCCAGGTGGTCGAGCTGTTCTGCACGCAGAACGACACCAGCGGCGGATCCAGCGACACCGGCACGAAGGTGCTGGCCGCCAGTCCGACCCGGGCGCCGTCCACCTCGGCGGCGATCGCGATGACACCGGTCGGGAAGTGTCCGAACGCTTCGCGCAGCAAGGCCGGACTCAGGTCTGTGGCGCTCATGTCCTTCCCATCTTCACACAGCGGTCGTCTGTCCATGATGGCCGTCGACGTCGGCGCCGACCACAGTCGCGATCGCCGTGAACACAAGCCCGCGCGACCGCCGCCGCCCAGCGGATCACGGGGGCGGGAGAAGTCGTCGCGCGGCCGGTAACGTGACGCCGACCATGTGGATACCGCTGCTGATGATGGCCGTAGCGGTCAGCCTGGAACCATTCCGGATCGGTATGACGGTGCTGATGGTCAACCGGCCCCGGCCGGGCCTGCAGCTGCTCGCCTTCCTCACCGGCGGGTTCGCGATGGGCATTGCGGTGGGCGTGGTGGTGCTGTTCGTCCTTCGGCCCGCGCTGGGCTCCGCGCACTTCACCCTGCCCCGGGTGCAGATCGCCATCGGCGTCCTGCTGCTGGCCAACGCGGCGCTGGTGACGGCCGGCCTGTGGGGCGGCCGGCGCGACGACGGGGCGCCGGGCCGATTCCGGGGACCGCTGGCGACACGGGCGCGTCAGCTGCTCACCGGCGGTTCGCTGTGGACGGCGGGCGTCGCGGGCCTCGGCATCGCGCTGCCGTCCGTCGACTATGTGGCGGCGCTGGCGCTCATCGTCGCCTCCGGCGCCACCGCCTCAGTCCAGGTCAGTGCCCTGGTGTTGTTCAACGTGGTGGCTTTCGCGCTGGTCGAGATCCCACTGCTGGCCTACGTGGTGGCCCCCGACCGCACCCGCGCCATGCTGGCGGCGCTGTACGACTGGCTGCGCTCTCACGGCCGCCTGGGCGTCGCCGCCCTGCTCGCCCTGGTCGGCTGTGTGTTGGTCGGCGCGGGGATCGCCGGACTGTAGGCCGCTACGGCTTCGGCGGGTTGTTCAGCACGAACTGCGCACCGGACAGCAGCTGCGAGATCGGATCGGTGCCGCCGCCGCCGAACGATGCGTCGGTGGACGGCGCGGTGACCTCCGCGGGGTCGTAGCCGTTGACCGGATCCACCGTGATCGGCGCGGTCGCCGGATCGTTGTTGCGCGAGTATCCGGCGTCGACCATGGGCAGCAGGACACTGTCCAGCCTGTTCAGCGTCGGCTCGTCGACCCCGAGGTACTTGAACGCCATCACCAGCGGCAGATGCTGCTCGGGCACCATGTACGACGTCGTCTTCGCACCCTTGGAGTTGACCGTCGTGCGGATGTTGCGCTCCGGCACCTTGATGTTGCTCGGGTCGGTGAACGCCACGGCGGTGTGGCCGGTCGCGAGACCCGCGATCGCGTTCACCACGCTCATCCAATTGTTGTCCGGCTGATCCGGCCAGTCCGCGATGCTGTCATAGGGCGAGATGAATTGGTGTGTGTCGTACTGACTTTCGACCGGCGCCGGGATGCGGTAGTCCAGTGACGGAACGACGGCGCCGACCGGGAACATCTGGGTCAGGAAGCCCTCGCCGAAGGCGTGCTTGCCCACCGGGTCGCCGAACATCGCGAAGCTGAGCTGATCCCGCGGTGGCGCATTCGGGTCGTTCGCGAGCTGCGCCTGCACCTCGTTGAGCACCATCGCGCCCTCGGACAGGCCCATCACCGTGCCCGGCCCGCCCGCCTTGATGGTCGCGATGGTGTGCGGCGCCCCCACGGTGACCGATTCACCGACGCTGGGACCGTCGAGACCCAGACCGGGCAGGATCTCCTCGCCGACCGCGCCGATCCCCGGGAAGAACCGTTCGAGCGTGTGGCCCTGCACCTGCCCCGCCGGGTAGCGGACGATCTGCTTCTGTTCCTGGTTGTCGGGGAACCACTTCTTGCCGGTGTCCATGATGTATTGGTCGTACGGGATGCCCAGCACGTGTGCGCCACCGAGCGCGTAGCCCTTGCCGGGCGTCCCGATCCCCGGCGGCGAAGGTGAGGTGTCGGGCGCCCCGCGATCGGCCGTCCAGCCGGGCTGCGGTTCTTCGGCCGCCGCGGTACCGGTGCCGCCGAAAACGCCTGTGGCACTTACCGCCATCAACGCAGTGACCGAGACGAGAAGCCTCCGCATTACCACTCCCGCCTCTGCGTGTGCACTGATCCGAACCCTACCTTGTCTTCCATTCGCCCAGGTCAGGCGTCGAGCCGGACGAACTCGTCCTGCCGGTACTGCTCGACGCACGCTGCGCGCCGGATCTTGCCGCTCGTCGTGGTGGGGATCGAGCCGGGAGGCACCAGGACGAGATCCCCGACGTTGAGGCCGTGGGCGTTGGAGATCGCGGAGGTGACGTCGCTCTTGACGTCGCTGAGCCAGTGCCCCGCCTCGACCGTCGACTCGCCGCGCTTCTTCACCTCGATGACGGTGACCAGCTTCTCGGTGCTGTTCACCGGGACCGCGATCGCGGCGACCCGGCCGCCGGTGATCTGTTGCACCGTCGCCTCGATGTCCTCGGGATAGTGGTTGCGCCCCCGGATGATCAGCAGGTCCTTGATGCGGCCGACGATGAAAAGCTGGCCACCGGAGACGAATCCGAGATCGCCGGTTCGCAGCCATGGCCCTTCGACGGTGCCCGGCGACGGGTCGACGATCGTCGCCCCGAAGCAGCGCTGCTCCTCCGGCGGCCTGCTCCAATAGCCGGACGCGACGTTGTCGCCGTGTACCCAGATCTCGCCGACCACGTCCTGCGCGCATTCCCGGTTGGTGTCGACATCGACGATCCGGACCACGGGTGACTGCGGCAGGATGTAGCTCGCCAACGCGGAGCCGGCTCTGGGCGCACACCGCTTGGCACGGCCCGCGGACAGTTCGTCGACGTCGAAGTGCGCGGCGTCCGCCGACTCACTCCAGGTGCCGGTGGCCACGAACACCGTCGCCTCCGCCAGCCCGTACGACGGCCGCAGCATGTGGTCCCGGAAGTCGAAGTGCGCGAACCGGTCTGCGAACCGTTCCAGGGTTGCCGGCTCGACGCGTTCGGCGCCGTTGATGATGCCCACCACCCCGCCGAGGTCGAGTCCGGCGAGGTCGCTGTCCTTGGTCTTGCGGGCGGCCAGGTCGAAGGCGAAGTTGGGCGCCGCGGAGAAGGCACGGGGGTTCTCCGCCAGCGCCCGCAGCCACCGGGACGGCTTCTCCAGGAACGCGACCGGGCTCATCAGCGCACCGGGATAGCCGCTCAGGATGGGGGCGCAGACACCGAGCACCAGACCCATGTCGTGGTAGAAGGGCAACCACGACACGAATGTGCCACCGGTGGCGGCGTTCTGAGCATCGGCGAAGAAGGTGCGCATCAGCTGCTCGAAATTCACCTGCAGGTTGCGGTGGGAGATGATGACACCGGTCGGCAACCGGGTCGAGCCCGAGCTGTACTGCAGGTAGGCCGTGCTGGGATACCCGGCCGCCTCGAGGCCCGGCCCGTCGGCGGCGACGTCGAGATTCAACGCGTCGACCGCGACGATCTTCGGTGCGGTGTCCATCTCGGACTGATCGACGTAGTCGCCGACGTCCTCGGCGGCAGCGGACGTCGTGAGCACGACCGCCGGACTGGTGTCGAGGAAGACCGAACTCACCCGCTCGTGGCTCGAGCCGCGATGCGGCAGCGGCAGCGGCACCGCGACGAGTCCGGCCTGCATGGAGCCCAGGAACGCAAGGATGTACTCCATGCCCTGCGGGGCGAGGATCACCGCCCGGTCACCCACCGAGGCGTGCAGCCGGATCTCGCGCGCTACGTTCATGGTTCGGCGCGAGAGCTGCGACCAGGTCACGGTCTCGGTGATCCCGGACGGGTCCTCGGCGTACTCGGTGAAGGTGAACGCGACGTCGTCGGGCCGCATGCTGGCGCGTCCGTGCAGCATCGACAGGATCGTGGATGCGGGGACATCCGTGCCGCTGAAATCCGTGGGGAGCTTCGTCATCCGTACTCCTGATCGCTCCGCTTCGTTCCGAAGCCTTGCATACATCGTGTGTGTGCGCTCGCCGCCCATGGCTAGGCACTCGGTTCCGGTGTTCGAGACACCGTCGGTTGCGCCGCAATTCGCGACGGCCAGAAGTTCGCCCGTCCCAGCAGTGCGGCGATGGCGGGCACCGTGATGGTGCGCACCACGAACGTGTCCAGCAGGATCCCCACCCCGATCACGAAACCGCCCTGGATGACGATGCCGATGCTGGAGAACAACAGACCGGCCATCGAGGCCGCGAAGATCAGACCCGCCGCGGTGATCACACCACCCGTCGAACCGAGGGTGCGGATGATGCCGTACCGCATGCTGTGTGGAGACTCGTCGCGCATTCGTGACACGAGCAGCATGTTGTAGTCGGCGCCCACCGCGACCAGCACCACGAACGCCAACGGCGGCACGCTCCAGTGCAATTGCTGGTCGAGGAAGAACTGGAACGTCAGCACGCCGACGCCGATCGCCGCGAAGTACGAGATCACCACGGAGCCGACCAGATACAGCGGTGCGACGACGGCGCGCAGCAGCACCATCAGCGTCAACAGCACCACGATGATGGTCGCGGCGATGATGAACCGGATGTCCTGCTGGTAGTAGTCGCGGGTGTCGCGCAGCGCGACCGGATAGCCGCCCATCGAGATGGTGGCGTCGGCGAGCGTGGTGTTCGGCTGGGCGTCCCTGGCGATGTCACCGATCTGGTTGACCTGGTCCATCGCCTCCGAACTGAACGGGTTCAGCTTGGTCTGCACGAGGTACCGCACCGAGCGGCCGTCCGGCGAGACGTACGCCGCGGCGGCCTTCTGGAAGTCCGGCAGACCCAGCACCTCGGCCGGGATGTTGAAGCCCGCCTGCGCCGGGTCCGCGGCGTTGTTCCTCATCGTCAGCAGGAATGTCGACGCCTCGTTGAGTCCGGCGGCGATCACCTTGAGCTGCTTGACCAGTTCGTCCACTCCGCCTGCCACCTCCCGGCTTCCGCCGGCCAGTTGGTTGGCGCCCTGCTGCAGGTCCTTCAGACCCGCCTGCGCACCTCCGGGGGAGTTCAGCCCCATCGCGTTGACCGCCCTGGTGACGTTCGAGAGGGCGCTGTTGAGCTTCTTCACCGTCGCATTGAGGGTCTGCTTGTCGTCGACGCCCTGGAGCTGGTGTGCGAGGTCGTTGATCTGGTCGAGCCTGCCGTCGTTGTTCGCGTCGTTCAGCCGCTGGAACTGGCTGCGGGTGGCGCTGCACGAGGGGTTCGTGTCACAGACCTGGTTGTTCTGCAGCGCGGCGAGGACGGGCCCGATCCAGGCGAACATGTCCCTGACGGCGGCGAAGTTGATGCCCATCGAGTTGGCGAGCACGTTGACGCTCTGCACCAGTTTCGCCGCGACCTCGACGTCGCGCACCAGCTTGTCGCCGCCGTAGTCGGTGCGCACCGAGGAGAACGTGTCGACCAGGCTCTGGATGCTCGGTGCGATCTGGTTGATCTGTCCGCGCACCTCGGCGAGCCTGTCGGCCAGTGTGTCGGCGCCGGCGGTCAGCCGGCCGAGATCGCCGCTGCGCTGGCCGATCTGCGCCGAGCCGTCGGCCAGCCGGTCACCGACCAGGCCGGCCTGATATGTGGCCCGGAACTCCGGTGGCACGTCGCCGAGGGGCCGGGTGACACCGCTGATCAGGCCGATGTCCGGCAGCTGTGCGACGCGCGACGCCAGCTGCTCGAGGTCAGCCAGCGCCCGCGGGTTGCGCAGGTCGTGCGGTGACTGGATGAGGATGTACTCGGGGATCGACTGGCTGATCGGGAAATGGCGTTCCAGCGCGGTGTACCCGATCGAGCTCGCGGCCGAGGCAGGCACGACCTTGCGGTCGTCGTAGTTGTAGTTCGCGAAGACGGCGATGCCGGCCAGCAGACCCAGCACGAGCACACTCGCCACGAGGTGCGGCACCGGCCTGCGCACGATGCGGATCCCGGAGCGCCGCCAGAACCGCGCGGTCAGTTCACGCCTCGGCTTGACCCAGCCGCGCGGACCGGCGAGCACCAGGATCGCGGGCAGCAGCGTCAGCCCGGCGAGGAATGCCACGGCGATGCCGATCGCGGCCGACACCCCGACCGTCCGGAACACCCCCATCTGCGTGAAGCTCAACAGCAGGAAGGTCAGGCCCACTGTGGTGGCGGACGCGGTGATCACCTTCCCGATCGAGATCATCGCCGCCTTGACCGCCTGGTCGTAGTCCTTACCCGACCGCAGGTAATCGTGATATCGGCTGATCAGGAACACCGCGTAGTCCGTGCCGGCGCCGGCCATGATCGCGCTCAGGAAGACGATGGACTGGTTCGAGACGCCCCAGCCGGTCAGCTGGGAGAACGACGCCACCACCGCCTGCGCGATCACCAGGGACGACCCGATGGTCACCAAGGGCAGCAGCATCGTGACCGCACTGCGGTAGACCAGCAGCAGCACGGCCAGGACCAGGACGGCGATGGCGATCTCGATCGGCAGCCGATCCTTCTCACCCGCGACGGTGAGGTCGGCGACCGTGGCGGCGGGGCCGGTGAGGTGCACGTCCACCGAACTGCCTGCGACGGCGGTCTTGATGACGTCGGCCACCCGGTTGAACGATTCGAACGCCCGCGGGGTGCCCAATTCGCCTGCGAGACCGACCGGCAGGACCCACGTCGTCTTGTCCTCACTGGTGAGGAACTGACGCAGTTGTGGGGTGCCGACGAAGTCCTGGACCGACACCACGTCCGTCACGTCGTCACGCAGCGCGTCGACGAGCTTTCGATAAGTCGCCTCGTCGGCGGGTTCCAGCCCGTCTTCGTTGATCAACGCCACCAGCAGCAGGTTGTCGTTGCCGGGTTCCTTGAAGGCCTCGGTCATCTTCGCCGCGGTGACGCTCGACGGCGCGTCGCTCGGCAGGATCGCGAGCGGATTCCTCTCCGCCATCTCGCCGAGGGACGGGGACGACAGCGGCAGGACGACCGCCAGTGCGATCCACACCCCGATCACCGCCCACGGCCAGCGCACAACGAGGTCCGCTAGCCGTCGCATGTCGCCCTCATCCTCGCGCCGAATTCGCGCATCGCCGATTTCCCATGGCCATCATTTGCCCGCCGCTATGCGACGCGCCCCCAGTGCCCGGTGTCAGCAACCCGGCTCGTCACCGAGCTCATCGCCTCCATGTATCGCGTCACCGACTTCTCGGCGACGGCGTTGTCCGGATGCATGATCGCCATGACCGTGCCCTCGCCGTACCGGAAGATGTAGATCGTCAACTGGTAGGAGAACCGGTTGTCGGGATACATACCGATGTTGTTCGCCAGGCCCATCTCGCCCGCCGCGAGAATGGCGTTCAGCGGTGCCGCGCCACCGTGCAGGAAGTTCGACACCGGGAAGTTCGGCCGCGGCCAGTTGAGCCACGGCGCCAGTTCCAGGACCCGGTAGTACGGCACCCTCGCCATGTCCAGGCCCGAGTCGAACGACGTCTGCGCTGCGCCCGCGGCATCGCTGAAGGAGGTCGCCGCGATCGGCACCGTGATCGGTATCAGGCCGGTGAACCAGCCCTGGGTCATGAAATTGTCGCCACCGGTGCGGGAATCCCTCGGGGTGAGCCCGTAGTACGTCAGCGCACCGGTGAATTCGTGCTCCACCAGGCCAAGGCAGGCGAACAGTCCGCCGACGAACCGGGCCCCCGCGGCGCCGCAGGCCGATTCGAACCGATCCGTCTGAGCCGCGTCCATCAAGACCTGAGAGGACCAGGCGCTGCTCATCGACTCGTTCGGATCACCGAGCGGCAGGGGGAATTCCGGGAAGCCGTCACTGTTGTCCTCGGCGAACTCGATCCACGCGCGCACGCCCGGCGAATCCAGCGTCAACGTCGAGGTGAACTCACGCTCGCGAACACAGAAATCGTCGAAGCTGCCGGCATCGGGCAGCGTGAGCGCCTGACCGGTGCCACTCATGGCGGAGTACATGCCGTTGGCTTCCATCATGGTTGTGCCGATCAAGGTGGCGTCTCCGTGCACGTGATCCATGGCGGCGAAGAACGTGAAGTGGTCTTCGTGCTGGACGATCCCGAACGTGAAGCAGGCCCACTCCAGCGGATTCGGGATTGCCACGACGTGGTCGCGGATCTCTTCGACCGTCATCTCGCCCTGATCGACCGGCATGAATTCGATGGCGTCCGGATTTTCGATAGCGTGCCTAACGAATTTGCCAGAATCGGCCTGCTCGAACCAGCTCCTGAAGGTGTCGTGTCGCCGGATGTAAGAGTTGACGGCATGGTCCATCGCGGCTATGTCGCACGTGCCCGCCACCTCGCAGCTGGCGATGATCTGCCGGGAGAAGTTGAGGCCCGCGGCCTCCCGTTCGCAGTAGTTGCGAAGGTGCTGGCTCTGCATGTAGCTAACCGGCACCGAGCTGACAGGAGCGCGGCTCGCTGTTTCCTGAGCGGCGGCCGTCGGATGCCAGGAAGTGACCGATCCCGGACTCAGTGACCATTCACCAAGTGCGCCAACAGTTATCTTCCCGATGCGCAAAACCCGGTCCCTTCGCTCACTTCTCCTCGGCCCGGTTTCCGGGCTCGGCAAATCGTGCCGCGGCATCAACGTACCCGAGGTTCGGCCGCACCCGCCGTGCACGACCGGAGCCGGGACACGGAAGCGCGCATACCTCGGGTAGGCGTGCCATAGTGTGCGTCGGAGTTCACTCGATCTTGGTTCACGCGGTCGTTACTACTGTCGAGTAGGTTAGCCTGACTGCTGCGTAAATTACCGCAAGGCCCCTCAAGGAGACAACCGCATGGGATCCGCTCAAAATCCGACCGAGCCGACTCAGCGGTTTGCCATCGTTGGCTATGCGGCGCGTTTTCCCGGCGCGCCGGACGCTGACGGCTTCTGGGACGTGCTGCGCGAGGGCCGCGACGCGGTGTCGGAGATCCCCGCCGACCGCTGGGATGCCGACGCGTTCTTCGACCCGGAGCCCGGAGCCCCCGGCAAGGTCGTGACCCGCCGTGCCGGGTTCGTCGACGACGTGACCGGCTTCGACGCGCCGTTCTTCGGCATGTCGACGCGCGAGGTCAGGATGATGGACCCGCAGCACCGGATCCTGCTCGAGACGGCGTGGCGCGCGGTGGAGCACTCGGGCACCGCACCCACGGCCCTCGCCGAGACCAACACCGGTGTGTTCGTCGGCCTGGCCACCCACGACTACCTGGGGATGGCGTCCGACGAACTGACCTACCCCGAGATCGAGGCCTACCTGGCCATCGGGACGTCGAATGCCGCGGCCGCCGGCCGGATCAGCTACCGCCTGGGACTGCAGGGTCCCTCGGTGGCCGTCGACACCGCCTGCAGTTCGTCGCTGGTCGCGATCCACCAGGCATGCCAGGCGCTGCGCCTCGGCGAGTGCGACCTCGCGCTGGCCGGCGGCGCCAACGTACTGCTCACTCCCGCAACGATGATCACCTTCTCGAACGCGCAGATGCTCGCGCCCGACGGTCGGTGCAAGACCTTCGACGCCGCCGCCGACGGCTACGTGCGTGGTGAGGGCTGCGGCGTCATCGTCATCAAGCGCCTCGAGGATGCGCTCCGCGACGGTGACCGCATCCGCGCGGTGATCCGTGGCAGCGCGATCAACCAGGACGGCGCATCGGGCGGCCTGACCGTGCCGAACGGTGTTGCGCAGCAACGGGTCATCACCGATGCGCTGAAGCGCGCCGGCCTCGAGCCCAGCGACGTCGGATACCTGGAGGCGCACGGCACCGGCACATCGCTCGGCGACCCGATCGAAGCGCAGGCCGCGGGTGCGGCGTTCGGCGCCGGGCGCGACCCCGGCCGGCCGCTGCTGATCGGTTCGGCGAAGACCAACATCGGGCACCTGGAGGCGGCCGCGGGCATCGCGGGTGTCATCAAGGTCGTCCTCTCGCTCGAGAACGAGACCCTGCCCAAGCACCTGCACTTCGAGAATCCGTCACCGCACATCCCCTGGGACCGGCTGCCCGTCGAGGTGGTCACCGAGACGATGCCCTGGAAGAGCAACGGCCGGCCGCGCATCGCGGGCGTCAGCTCATTCGGATTCGCCGGCACGAACGCCCACGTGATCCTTGAGGAGGCGCCCGAAGAAACAGCACGGATCTCCGCGGCTCCGGCGCCCGATGTCGCCGCCGGGGCGGCTCCGGCGCCCGATGTCGCCGCCGCGGGGGCGGCCCGGTTCAGCATCCTGCCGCTCTCCGCGCACACGCCCGCCGCACTGGTCCAGCTCGCCGACCGGTACCGCGGCTTCTTGAGCTCGCACCCCGAGGCCAACCTGGCCGACGTGTGCTTCACCGCCGGGGCGGCGCGGGCGCACCTCAAACACCGTGCCGCGCTGGTGGTCGACTCGAGGGAGTCCGCCGTCGAGCTGCTCGGCGCGCTGGCCGATGACCGCCCGGCACCGGGTCTGGTGCGCGGGGACTCCCAGGACGTTCCCAAGACGGCGTGGCTGTTCACCGGCCAGGGCAGCCAGTACCCCGGCATGGCCCGCGAACTGTTCGACACCGAACCGGTGTTCGCCGAGACGCTGAACAGGTGCGCGGCGGCAGTGGTCGAGGTTCTCGAAAAGCCCTTGCTCGACGTCGTTTTCGACCTCGACAGCCCCGACGCGGACGCGACGCTGCGGCAGACCTCGTACGCACAGCCCGCCCTGTTCGCGGTCGAGATGGGTCTGGCACGCCTCTGGCAGTCATGGGGATTCGACCCAGACGTGGTGCTGGGTCACAGCGTGGGCCAGTACTCCGCGGCGTGCGTGGCCGGCGTGTTCAGCCTCGAGGACGGCGCGCAGCTGATGGCCGAGCGGGGCCGGCTGTTCGGCAGCCTGCCCGCAGGCGGACGGATGGTCGCGGCGTTCGCCGCCGCCGAGCGGGTCGAGGCCATCACCGACGAGTTCCCGGCGCTGTCCGTCGCCGCCTACAACGGCGCCAACACCGTGCTGTCCGGACCCGCACAGGATCTGGAGAAGGCGGTGGCCGGACTCGCGGCCGACAACGTCCGGTGCGACTGGCTCGACACCAGCCACGCGTTCCACTCGGCGCTGCTCGACCCGATCCTCGACGACTTCGAGTCGTACGCCGAGCGGTTCACGTACGCGGCGCCGCAACGGATCCTGATCGACAACCGCACCGGCGCCGCGCTCGGCAGGAGCGTCAAGCTCGACGGCGCCTACTGGCGCCGCCACGCACGCCAACCGGTTGAGTTCGCAAAGAGTGTGCGCACCCTCGCAGGCCTCAACTGCAAGTTGCTGGTCGAGATCGGCCCGCGACCGGTGCTCACCGCCGCAGCGCTGAGCACCTGGCCCGACCCGGCCACCGCACCGCGCGTGGTCACCTCGTTGCGCCGGAACACCACCGACCACCGGCAGATCACCGAGGCCGTCGCCGACTCGTACGTGCTGGGCCATCTGCCCGACTTCGCCGCCATGGCGCAGCCGCACGCCCGCAAGCTCGACCTGCCCACCTACCCCTTCGAGCGTCGCCAGTACTGGTTCTCCGACGATCGGCCCGACAGCCGCACCGACGACGGGGACAGCACCAGCGACCAGCTCCCACCCGCCGCACGCACCCAGGCCGTCCGCCTCCTCGAGGACGGCCGGATCGACGAACTCGCCGCACTGCTGGACGGTCCCGGCGGGGATCAGCAGACCCTGCAGGTGCTGACCAGGCTTGCCGCACAACACAATCAGCAACGCTCGACGCAGTCCGTCGCCGACGGCCGCTACGAGTTCCGCTGGCAGGAATCCCCCGCGCCGGTCTCCGCCGCCGGGCCCGCCGGAGCCCACAGCTGGATCATCGTCGGCGACTCCGCCGACGCCGTCGCGCCCCTGGTCGCCGCACTCGATGCGCGCGGCCACCGGCACCGGACCGTCGGACTGCCGGTCTCCGATGCCGACTCCGAACAGCTCGTCGACGCGTTACGCGCCGCGGCAGCCGATGACTCCACGCTGCGCATCCTGCACGTCGCGGCACTCGACTCGGATTCCGACACCGGGCCGTCGATGCGGTCACTGCTGCGGATGCAGCATCGCATCCTGGTCGGGACGCGGCGCCTGTTCCGCGCCGCGGCCGCGGCCGAACTGCGCAGCCCCATCTGGCTGGTGACCCGTGGCGCGCAGCGCATCACCGACGGCGACACCGTCGCACCGGATCAGAGTGCGCTGTGGGGCTTCGGCCGCGCCGCGGCGCTGGAACTGCCGCACGTATGGGGCGGACTGGCCGACCTGTCGGCCGGCAGTGGCGACAAGGCCGGCGAATGGTCCCGGTTGGTCGACCGGATCACCTCGGCGCACGACCCGGCTTCCCGGGAGGACCAGCTCGCGCTCCGCGACGAGGCACTCTACGTCCCGCGGCTGGTGCGGCGGACGGAACCGGCGAGCGGCGCACCGCTGCAACTGCGCGCCGAGGCCACCTATCTGGTGACCGGTGGGCTGGGATCGATCGGACTGGAGACCGCCGGATACCTCGCTGCCAATGGCGCACGACATCTCGTGCTGACCAGTCGGCGCGCGCCCAGCGACGCCGCCCGGCAGCGGATCGACGCACTGAACGAACAGCACGGCTGCGAGGTCCGGGTCGTCACCGCCGACGTCGCCGACGCACACGACGTCGCGCGCCTGCTGGCCGGCATGCAGGCGGGGCTGCCCCCACTGGCCGGCATCGTCCATGCCGCAGGCGAGATCGGCACCACCCCGCTGAACGATCTGGACGACGCCGAAGTGGACCGCGTCTTCGCCGGAAAGGTCTGGGGTGCGTGGCATCTGAGTGAAGCCGCCGCCGACCTGAAGCTCGACTTCTTCATCAGCACCTCGTCGATCGCCTCGGTGTGGGGCGGATACGGTCAGACCGCCTACGGCGCGGCGAACGCCTTCCTCGACGGCCTGGCCTGGCGGATGCGCGAGCAGGGCGTCCCGGGGATCAGCGTCAACTTCGGACCGTGGTCGGCGGGTATGGCCGACGCGGACTCCCGTGCGCGGCTCGAGCAGCGCGGCGTCCGGACGTTGTCGCCAGCCGATGCACTGGCAGGTCTGGCCGACGTCGTGGCGGCCTCCTCGGCGAACGGTCCCGCGCAAGGGGTGGTCGCCCGGATCGACTGGGCCCGCTTCCTGCCCCTCTACCAGCAGGCGGGACGGCGGGCGTTCCTCGCCGAACTCGAGCGCGAGGTGCCCGCCCCGGCGGCCGACTCGGCGCCGGTCGTGACGACGTCGGGCAGGACCCCACTGGTCGAGCGGCTCACGAACGCGCCGCTGCAGCAGCGCAAGCGGCTGCTCACCGATTACCTGCGCGACGCGGTGGCGGAGGTGACGCGCGTCGACGCCGCCGAGATCCGTGAGGACGCCGGCTTCTTCGACCTCGGCATGGACTCGCTGATGGCCGTCGAACTCCGGCGCCGCATCGAGCAGGGCGTCGGCAAGGACATCCCCGTCACCCTCGTGATGGATCACCCCCGACTCTCCGACGCCGCCGACTGGCTGCTGGGAGACGTGCTCGGCCTCAGCGAGCAGGCGGCAGGCCCGTCCGAACCCCGTCCCGCGGCCCCGACGCGCGCGGACGACCCGATCGCGATCGTCGCCGTCTCGTGCCGCTTCCCCGGCGCGCCGAACCCGGAAGCGTTCTGGGAGGTGCTCTCCGGCGGTGTCGACGCGATCCGCGAGGTCCCCGAGGACCGGTTCGACATCGACGAGTTCTACGACCCCGACCCGGACGCCCCCGGCAAGACCTACACGCGCTTCGGCGGATTCCTCGACGGCATCGACGGCTTCGACCCCGAGTTCTTCGGCATCTCGCCGCGCGAAGCCGTGTGGATCGAGCCGCAGCAGCGACTGATGCTCGAAACCGCCTGGGAGGGACTGGAACGCGCCGGCTACTCGCCGGCATCGCTGCGCGGCAGCAAGACCGGCGTCTTCGTCGGCGTGGCCGCCAACGAGTACGCCCACCTGCTGTCGTCGGAATCCATCGACAAGATCGAACCCCACTTCATCACCGGCAACGCGCTCAACGCGATCTCCGGCCGGGTCGCCTTCGCGCTCGGGCTCGAAGGTCCGGCCGTGGCGGTCGACACCGCATGCAGCTCCTCGCTGGTGGCGGTCCACCAGGCCGTCCAGGCGCTGCGCTCCGGCGACTGCGACATGGCGTTGGCAGGCGGGGTGAACGTCCTGATCAGCCCGGTGACGGTGGTCGCCGCGTCGCGCGCCAGGATGCTGTCCCCCGTCGGGCGGTGCAAGACCTTCGACGCCTCCGCCGACGGCTACGTGCGCAGCGAAGGCTGCGGAGTGCTCGTGCTGAAACGGCTGAGCGACGCCCAACGCGACGGCGACCGGATCTGTGCCGTCATTCCCAGCACCGCGGTGAACCAGGACGGCGCCTCCAGCGGCCTGACGGTGCCCAACGGTGGCGCACAGCAACGGCTCATCGGCACGGCGCTCACGCGCGCCGGGCTGACCGGCGGCGACGTCGACTACCTCGAGGCGCACGGCACGGGCACCCCGCTCGGTGATCCGATCGAGGTCCAGGCCGCCGCGGCGGCCTACGGCGGCTCGCGGGACGCCGACCGGCCACTGCTGATGGGATCGGTCAAGACGAACATCGGTCACCTCGAATCCGCCTCCGGCGCAGCAGGTCTGATCAAGGTCGTGTTGTCCCTGCAGCACGAGCTGCTGCCGCAGAGCCTGCACTTCGACAACCCGTCGCCGCACATCCCGTGGGCTTCGCTGCCCGTGCGGGTCGTGGACAAGGCGATCCCGTGGCACGCCAACGGCAGGCCGCGGCGCGCCGGCGTGAGCTCCTTCGGGTTCACCGGCACCAACGCCCACGTGCTGATCGAGGAGGCGCCGCAGCCGGCCGCCGCCGACGTCTCTGCGGACGACGCCGAGGTTCCGGCGCCCGCCGGGCAGACCGCCCACGACGCACCCGTCGACGTGCTGGCGCTGTCCGCACGGTCACCGGAAGCGCTGGCGGCACTGGCCAGCCGGTACGAGGCCTGGTTGAGCATCCATCCGGACGCTGACCTCGCCGACGTCTGCGTCACCGCGGGCACCGGCCGTTCGCACTTCGAGCACCGGGCCGCCCTGGTGGTCGACTCGATCGCCTCGGCGCGCGACGGCCTGGCCGAACTGGTGCAGAACCGCCTGCGGCCCGGTGTCGTACGCGGTGAGCACACGCACAATCCGACAACGGCCTGGCTGTTCACCGGACAGGGCAGCCAGTATCCGGGTATGGCGCGTGAATTGTTCGACACCGAGCCGGTTTTCGCCGAGACCGTGACACGCTGCGCGGAGGCCGTCGAGGGCATCCTGCCCTACCCGCTGCTCGAGGTGCTGTTCGCGGCCGATCGCGAGACCGGAGAGCGGCTGCGGCACACGTCGTTCGCGCAGCCGGCGCTCTTCGCCGTCGAGATGGGCCTGGCCAGGCTGTGGCAGTCGTGGGGTATCAAGCCCGACGTGGTGCTCGGGCACAGCGTGGGCCAGTACGCGGCGGCATGCGTCGCCGGTGTCTTCAGCCTCGAGGACGGCGCACGACTGATGGCCGAACGCGGCCGGATGTTCGGCAGCCTTCCCGAAGGCGGTCGGATGGTGGCGGTGTTCGCCGACGCCAAGCAGGTCGAGCAGGTCGCCGGTGAGTACCCGCGCGTCTCGGTCGGCGCCTACAACGGACCCAACACGGTGCTGTCGGGACCGGCCGAGGATCTCGAGAAGATCGTCGCCACGTTCACCGACGACGCGATCCGCTGCACCTGGCTGCAGACCAGCCACGCCTTCCACTCGGAGCTGCTGGACCCGGTGCTCGACGAGTTCGAGTCCTATGCCGCCCAGTTGACGTTCGCCGCACCGACTCTCCCGCTGGTCTGCAACCGAACCGGCGCCGTGCTCACCGCCCAGACACCGCTCGACGCCCCGTACTGGCGGCGGCATTCCCGTCAGCCGGTGCAGTTCGCCGAGAGTGTGCGCACCGTGGCGGCCCTCGGATGCTCGGTGCTGATGGAGATCGGTCCGCAACCGGTGCTGACCGGCGCCGCCGTGCAGGTCTGGCCGGAGCACCTGGCCGCCCCGCGGGCGATCGTCTCGCTCCGCAAGGGTGTCGGCGACCGGCGGCAGATCGCCGACGCGCTGGCCGCCGCCTATGTCGGCGGCCACCAGCCCGACTTCGCGGCGCTGCACCGCGGGCTCCGCCGCAGGCTGGAACTGCCCACCTATCCCTTCCAGCACCGCCGTTTCTGGCCCAAGACGTCCGCGATCACCGGCTCCGACAGCAACGGCGCCGGCGTCTCCGGAATCCTGGGCAGTGCCAAGGACCTCGCCTCGGGCGACGTCGTCTACACGAGCAGGCTGTCGGTCAGATCACAGCCGTGGCTGTCCGATCACGTCATCTACGGCACCGTCGTCGTCCCCGGGGCGACGTACGCGGCGATGGCGCTGGCCGCCGTCGGTCCGCCGGCGCGGGTGAAGGAAGTCTTCTTCTACGAGCCGATCATCCTGCCGGAGAAGGCGTCTCGCGAGGTGCAGCTGACGCTGCACCCGGCAGGCGACGGCGGCGAGTCGAAGTTCCAGGTGCACAGCCGTCCGTACGGTGAGCGCGACGTCGAATGGTCGTTGAACGCCGAAGGCGCCGTGGTGACCGGTGTCTCCGGCGCCGGCGACGATCCGGATCCCGAGCAGGATCCGGTCGACGAGGCCATCGAGCGGTGCACCCGCATGCGTCCGCAGGAATTGTTCGAGACCTTCGCCGACCTGGAACTGGCCTGGGGGCCGACCTGGTCGGGTTCGCTGAAGTCGCTGTGGCTCGGTGACGGTGAGGCGATCGGCGACATCCTCGTCGGACAGGAACTCGCCGAGCACCTCGGAACCGAACCGATGCACCCGGTCCTGATGGACCTGTGCACCGGTGTCGCCTTCCCGGCATTCCCAGCACTTCTCGCCGCCGAACAGGGCGTCAACGACCTGTTCCTGCCGCTGCGGTACGGGCAGGTCACGCTGAAGGAGAAGATGCCCCGGCGGTTCTACTGCCGCGCGAGGTGGCACAACAGCGGCCTCGACAGTGAGACGCAGGTCTTCGATCTCGACTTCCTCGACCGCGACGGCAGCCTGCTCGGCGGGATCCGCGAGTTCACCGTCAAACGCGCACCGCGCGAGGCGCTGCTGCGCGGTCTCGGCGGCGACGCCACCCGGCTGCTCTACACCCTCGGCTGGCACGAGGTGCCGACACCGCCTGCCGACGCGGACGCTGTCGCGCCGAGTGGCACATGGCTGATCGCGGGGTTCGGCGAACTGGCAGCCGAGGTGCCGGGCTGCATCCCGTTCGACCGGCAGGCCGATCCGGAGCTCCTGGGACAGGTGCTGGCGCAGGCCGTCGAGCGCGGCATGCCGTTCTCCGGCGTCGTCTGGCGCAGCACCGGGCCGAGTGCGCAGGAGTCGAGCGCCGACGCGAGCGGGCGGCTCGAGGCCGAGCTGTCCAACCTGCTCAGCGCTGTGCACACGGTGCAGAACGACGGCGTGAAGCTGCCGGGCGGACTGTGGATCGTCACCGAGCGGGCCGTGGCCACCGAGTCCGGTGAACCGGTGGATGCGGTTCAGGCGGCGCTGTGGGGCTTCGGTCGCACCACGATCAACGAGGAACCGGCGCTACGCGCCAGGCTGGTCGACTGCGACGGGTCACCGGAGGCGGTGCGGGCACTGGCCGCGATGCTGGCCACCCCGGTCGAGGAGCCGGAGATCGCAGTGCGGCAGGGGAAGCTGCTGGCGTCCCGGTTGGTGCCGTGGGCGCGCAGCGGCAATCTCACCGTGCCGCGCGGGAGCGACTACGTGCTGGCCCCGACGGAGCGCGGCGCGATCGACAACCTGCGGATCACCGAGAAGGACGTGCCGCCGCCGGACGAGGGTTACGTGCAGGTCCGCGTCGAGGCCGCCGGCCTCAACTTCCGCGACGTGCTCAACGTTCTCGGTCTCTACCCGGGCGACCCCGGACCGATCGGCGGTGACTTCGCCGGTGTCGTCACGCAATTGGGCGAGGGTGTCGGCGACGTCGAGGTGGGGCAGCGGGTCTACGGCTCCATGCAGGGTGCGTTCTCCAGCCGGTTCAATGTGCCGTCGCAGTTCCTGGCGCCGATCCCGGACGGGGTGAGCGCGGTGCAGGCCGCGACGATTCCCGCCGCGGCGCTGACGGTCCGGCTGTCGTTCGACTGGGCGCAGCTGAAGCCCGGCGACAAGGTGCTGATCCACGCGGCCAGCGGCGGCGTGGGCCTTGCGGCGGTCCAGATGGCACAGCGGTGCGGTGCGACGGTCTTCGCCACGGCCAGCACCTTCAAGCGGGCCACGCTGCGCAAGCTGGGTGTGGAATATGTCTACGATTCGCGCACAACCGATTTCGCCGATCAGATCCTGGCGGACACCGGCGGTGCCGGCGTTGACGTGGTGCTCAACAGCCTGACCAGCGAAGGGTTCATCGAGGCGACGCTGAAGGCCACCGCCCGCAACGGCCGATTCGCCGAGATCGCCAAGCGCGACATCTGGTCGCCGGAGCAGATGACCGAGGCCCGACCCGACATCGACTACGAGATCGTCGCGTTGGACACGGTGATGCTGACCGACCCCGATCGCATCCGCGACCTGCTCACCGAGGTGTCGGACGGACTGGCCGACGGTGAGTGGACTCCGCTGCCCGCGGAGATCTACCCGCTGACCGAGTCCAGGGCGGCGTTCCGGCGCATGCAGCAGGCGCGCCACATCGGCAAGATCGTCGTGCAGATCCCGAACCCGTTGCAGCCGAAGCCAGATCGGAGCTACCTGATCACCGGTGGGCTCGGTGCGATCGGTCTTCACACGGCGTCGCATCTGGCCCAGCTCGGCGCCGGTGACATCGTGCTGACCAGCCGGCGTGCGCCGGATCCGGCGGCGCAGAAGGTGATCGAGGAGATCACCGAGCGCTACAAGTGCCGCGTGCACGTCTTCACCGCCGACGTCGGCGAGGAGTCCGACGTCGTCGCGCTGCTCGACCGGATCCGCGCGGAATTGCCGCCGCTGGCCGGTGTGGCGCATCTGGCGGGCGTGCTGGACGATGCGCTGCTGTCCCAGCAGAGCCTCGAGCGGTTCCGGACGACGCTGGCGCCCAAGGCGTACGGCGCGTACCACCTGGACCGTCTGACAGCCGACGACGATCTGGACTTCTTCATCGTGTCCTCGTCGGTGTCCAGCCTGTTCGGATCGCCCGGTCAGGCGAACTACGCCACGGCCAACGCGTGGCTGGACGGTCTCGTCGCGCAGCGACGGTCCCGGGGCCTGCCCGCCACCGGCATCAACTTCGGGCCGTGGGCACAGGGCGGCATGGCATCGTCGGAGGCCGCGACCGCCAACATCAGCGCCCAGGGTCTCGTCCCGCTGGATCCGGCGGCGGCGCTGAGCGCACTCGGCGAGGTCGTCGCGAACGGCACCGGCCAGGCGACCGTCATCCGGGCCAACTGGCAGCGTGCGGCGAAGGTGCTGGGCAGTTCGCGGCCACCGATCCTGGACCTGGTGCTGCCGAGCGCCGTCGGCGAGGTGACCGGTGACAGTGAGCTGCTCAAGCAGTTGCAGGAGATCCCCGTGCCGCAGCGTGCGGGCTTCGTGACGGAGTTCCTCCAGAAGGAGGTGCAGAACTTCCTGCGCCTGGCGTCGCCGCCCGCCGCGACGAGCCGGTTCCTGGACCTCGGCACGGACTCACTGATGGCGATCGAACTGCGCAACAGGTTGCACAGCCAGTTCGGCGGTGCGTTCACCATCAATGCGACGGCGGTGTTCGACTACCCGACCATCGGGGGGCTCGCCGAGTACCTGGTGGGTCAGCTGCCCGACGCGGAGGCGGCGGCAGAGCCGGCGGCCGACGAGGCACCGGCCGAGGCG
>NZ_JAUMSQ010000459.1:0-2231 GCF_030519285.1 Mycolicibacterium arseniciresistens | reverse complement strand
GGGGACAATGGGTCCCGACCATGAGCATGTGTTCGTGCGTGGCACAGACGGCAACGCTTACCACAAGTACTGGCAGCTGACTACCGAACCTGTCGGCGAGGTTTCGTTCGCCGTGAGCGAGTGCGCCTTCGGCTGGACTGCGGCCTACCGCCAGTCCGGAACCCACGTCACGGTACGGATCCAACTCAATCCCGACACGGGAATCACCGCGGCGACGATGAATACGCTCCGAACCAACTGGCGCAATGGAATTCTCGCCGCGTGGGGTGACCGGTTCGATTGCCGTGCGCCCAACGGGGGTCGGCAACGCCTGACATTCGATGTCCAGTGGGTCGCGTCGAACGCACACCATGTGGTGCGGGTTCGCCCCGGCCCTGACCGCTCTAACATGACGCTTTGGGATACCAGCGACACGGGCAATGTGGCGGCACACGAGTTCGGCCACATGCTCGGCCACCCCGACGAGTACGCTGATGCGGCCTGCCCCAGCAGAAATCCGGTCAGCACCGGCACCGTGATGGACGACAACACTGAGACCGTCGCCCGTCTTTATAACCGCATCTGCGCATTCCACGGTGGCGGTCATGCACCGGTTGCCGGTGCAGCGCAAGAACCGGGCGAGAAGGCTTCCCAGTTAGGCTCCAGAATGCTGATCGAGAACATGAAGCCCGCGCGACGTGCGCAGATCCTCGGTCACCTCCGGGCCATCGCGGACGCCCAGGAGGTCGCAGACGGTGAGTCCGCCGCCGAGGTCACCTTCGAGCTCAGTGGAGGTGCGCCCGGCGAGAGGTACACGTACCGGATCGGTGTCAGCGCCGACGGTTCAGCTCACCGCCGGGTCGTCGACGAGTTGCGCACCCCGACGGCGAAGGACGCGTTCGAAGACAGAGGAGATGACGTCGACGCGACAGTTCCACGTGATCTCGCCACGCGCGTGTTCGCGGCCGCCCGGGATACCGGCCTGCTCGACGACGAGGCCCCGTCGGTCCTGCCGCAAGGCAGCAAATTGGTCCCCGACAGCATGATTGCGGTGATCACGGTACGTGATGGTGATGCGATCCGACGCATTTGGTTACCCGCCGGAGGACAGGCCGACGCGTCGATCGTCTTCGACGAAGAAGCCGCAGACGTGCCTTTCAACACGCCAATGCAGCTGCCCGCTCGATCGGTTCAGGCCCTGCAGCCGCTACTCGACGCACTCAGTGCGGTTGAGGAAGCACTTTGACGCGACTGACGTCACGCCTGCGGGTCGCCAGGAGCGAACCCCTCGAGAGGCAGCGCACGACTCCCCCCGGGTCCTTCGTCACCGCGAGACCACCGCCTTGGCGAAGGCCTCCGGATCTTGGTCGTGCGCCAGGTGCCCGACGTTCGGGATCACCACCGTGCGAAGGTCCGGCCGGCGCTGACTGAACCGATGATGGATACGGTGCAGCCATTGCGGACTCTGGTCACCCAGGATCCAGGTCATCGGAACCGGTGCGGCGGCGACGGCCCGGGTCGCGACATATTCGACGGAGACGCCGAAAGGATGCGGGTCGAACTCGACCAGCACCGGTTCCACGTTGCGCCGCATCCCCTCCCGGACCCGGTCAGCAGCGAGGTCGTAGGCATTACCGCCGGACCGCAGCGAGTAGACGGACCGGAAGAACTCCTCGCCCGCCTCGGTTCGGCGGCCGCGCAACTGCTGCCATTTCACCCGGGTCGTGGCAGCGAATACCGCCCTGTCGCCGAGGCGCACGTTGTGGAACGGCGGTTCGATGACGCAGAGGCTGCGCATTCGTGAGGAGTCTGCGGCCGCGAGCGCCATTGCCACGTTTCCGCCGGAGCTCCAGCCCACGACATGAGCGGGGCGGTCGCAGACTTGCTCGAGCAGCGCAGCCAGATCATTCGTGTGGATGCGATAGTCGCGGACCGGCCGATGCGTCGAACGCCCGTACCCGCGGCGGTCGTAGGTGATCACCTGATGATCGGCGGCGAGCAGATCGAGGACCGGATCCCAGGTCGTAGCGTCTGCGCCCGTGCCGTGGACCAGCACCAGCGGCTCGCCGCTGCCGCGCACGTCGTATTGCAGTGCGCAACCCGGTAACTCGACGATGGACATGCTCACCCCCGGCGGTGCGATCCCGACTAACGCATGTCGACGCTGCCACAGTGTCAGCGGTGACGCCGAGAGATCGGCCGAATCGTGCATCCGTCCTCGCGATCGCAAAGGTTCAGCCGCCGATGACGTG
>NZ_JAUMSQ010000458.1:0-1179 GCF_030519285.1 Mycolicibacterium arseniciresistens | reverse complement strand
CAGTGTCAGCGGTGACGCCGAGAGATCGGCCGAATCGTGCATCCGTCCTCGCGATCGCAAAGGTTCAGCCGCCGATGACGTGCGGGCTCGTCCGAGCGTCACTCAGTCGAAGCGCTTCCCTCATGCAGGCCGAGGATGGCGGTGACACGGATCTCGACGCGCATATTGGGCGCCCCCAGCGCAGTGACGCCGGTTTCGGTCCAGATCGGCGCGTGGCCGGGCATCCACTTGCGGATCTGCTCGATCATGACGTCGTTGTGCGCATCGCCGATGGAGTCCGGCTGGCTGGCAATGTGATACGAGTTCAGGTGGACCACGTCACGCCAGGAGGCGCCGGCAGTTGCGAGGGTCCGCTCGACGTTCTCGAAGGCGCGCTCGATCTCGTCCTTCAGCGATTCCGGGAAGTTCAACTCGTCGTCCCAGCCCCCCTGTCCGGAGATCTCAACCCTGTCCCCGATCCGCACCGCCTGGCTGTAATGCCGTTCTTTCCGCAACATCTCGCCGTACCCGGGGGTGACGAAGAATTCGACCGCTGTACCTGATTTCACTTCATCCATGAACTCAACATACCCCCGATCACTTCACGTGTAAACTCATGCGGGCATCGACAGGAGGCACCGATGGCGCATACCGACGATCCGCAATGGCTCAGCCCGCAGGAGAAAGACGTCTGGACCAGCCTCATCTCGGTGATCCTGCTGCTGCCGGGCAAGCTCGAGGCACCGCTCCGTCAGATCGACCTGACCCTGTTCGAGTACCTGACGTTGAGCCACATCTCAGAAGCCCCGAATCGGCGAATTCGCATGAGCGAGTTGGCGTATCTGGCCAACGGTTCCCTGTCGCGGCTGTCGAACGTCGTCAAGCGGTTCGAACAACGTGGTTGGGCCACCCGGTCACCGGATCCCGACGACGGCCGCTACACGATCGCCGCGCTCACCGATGACGGCTACCGCCTCGTGGTCGAAGCGGCGCCGATCCACGTGCGCTCAGTGCGCGAGTTCGTTCTCGACCGCCTCACCGCCACCGACCAACAGGCCCTGATGCGGATCGCAGCCAAGCTGCGGGTGGTCGGACCGGACTCGTAGACAACGACGACGGCCCCCGGTTTTTCCGGGGGCCGTCGTCGGATGGGTAGTGTTACTTGACGCTGACGGTGACCGTCGGGCTGAAGGTGGAGTT
>NZ_JAUMSQ010000457.1:0-3432 GCF_030519285.1 Mycolicibacterium arseniciresistens | reverse complement strand
GGCGGGCGGCGGCGACCGCCGCGTCGACGTCACCGGGGGTGGCCAGCGCGTACTCGGCGACCACCCGGCCGGTCGCCGGATCGATGACCCGGTGGTTCTCCCCCGAGGTCGCCACCGCCGCCCCGTCGATCCAACTGCCTGCCACGTTCGTCGCCACGGTCATGCGCCAACGCTAACGGACGGCCCCGCGCATGGCTACGCAATCCAGCCGCCGCGCAGGGTTAAAACAATCGATTTCATACGTCTGGTTGCCCGCAACGACGGATTCCGTGCACAATCACTGGCATGACCAATCCGGATGGTCAACCCGTCACCCCGCCCGTCGGCTTGCGCGTCAACCCGTCGCGGCCCGGCGCGTTCCAGCTCGACGAACTGTCCAAGGCGATCATCGAGAAGTTGCAGCAGGACGGCAGGCGCTCCTACGCCGGCATCGGCAAGGCCGTCGGCCTCTCGGAGGCCGCCGTGCGCCAGCGGGTCCAGCGCATGGTCGACGCCGGCGTCATGCAGATCGTCGCCGTCACCGATCCGATGCAGCTCGGGTTCGCCCGCCAGGCGATGATCGGCATCCGCTGCACCGGTGACACCACCAAGATCGCCGAGAAGCTCGCCGGGATGGCACAGGTCGATTACGTCGTGCTCACCGCCGGATCGTTCGACGCGATCGTCGAAGTGGTCTGCGAGGACGACGACGACCTGCTCGACCTGCTCAACACCCAGATCCGCGCACTGCCGGGAGTGATATCCACCGAAACGCTTGTTTATTTGAGACTCGTTAAGCAGCAATACAATTGGGGTACACGATGACAACGACCGATATCACCGAACCAGTGACAACCGATCTGGCCGCGAAGGCCAGCCGGCACCTGTGGGGGCACTTCGCCCGCCACGGCGAGAACATCTCCCCGCCGATCATCACCCGCGGCGAGGGCACCACCATCTGGGACGACAAGGGCCGCAGCTACATCGACGGCCTGTCCGGGCTGTTCGTGGTCCAGGTCGGCCACGGCCGCGCCGAACTGGCCGAGGCCGCCGCCAAGCAGGCCGAGCAGCTGGCGTTCTTCCCGCTGTGGTCCTATGCCACGCCGCCGGCGATCGAACTGGCCGAGCGGTTGGCGAATTACGCACCCGGCGACCTCAACCGCGTCTTCTTCACCACCGGTGGCGGAGAGGCCGTCGAGAGCGCGTGGAAGCTGGCCAAGCAGTACTTCAAGCTGGTCGGCAAACCCGGTAAGCACAAGGTGGTTTCGCGTGCGGTGGCCTACCACGGCACGCCGCAGGGCGCGCTCGCGATCACCGGCGTGCCGGCGTTCAAGGCGCCGTTCGAGCCGCTCACCCCCGGCGGGTTCCGCGCGCCGAACACCAACTTCTACCGCGCTCCGGCCAATTACCAGCACGACGAGAAGGCCTTCGGCCAGTACTGCGCCGACCGCATCGCCGAGGCCATCGAGTTCGAGGGTCCCGACACCGTGGCGGCCGTGTTCCTCGAGCCCGTGCAGAACGCCGGCGGCTGCTTCCCGCCGCCGCCAGGCTATTTCGAGCGGGTCCGCGAGATCTGCGACCGCTACGACGTGCTGCTGGTCTCCGACGAGGTGATCTGCGCGTACGGCCGGATCGGCTCGATGTTCGCCTGCGACGACTTCAACTACGTGCCGGACATCATCACCTGCGCCAAGGGCCTCACCTCCGGTTACTCGCCGATCGGCGCGATGATCGCGAGTGACCGGCTGTTCGAGCCGTTCAACGACGGCAAGACCGCCTTCGCCCACGGCTACACGTTCGGCGGTCACCCGGTGTCGGCCGCCGTCGCGCTGGCCAACCTGGACATCTTCGAACGCGAAGGCCTCAACGCCCGGGTCAAGGAGAACGCACCGGCGTTCCGCGCCACCCTCGAGCGGCTCTACGACCTGCCGATCGTCGGCGACGTCCGCGGTGAGGGCTACTTCTACGGCATCGAACTGGTGAAGGACAAGGCGACCAAGGAGACCTTCAACGACGAGGAGTCCGAGCGGCTCCTGCGCGGCTTCCTGACCCCGGCGCTCTTCGAGGCGGGCCTGTACTGCCGCGCCGACGACCGCGGCGACCCGGTGGTGCAGCTGGCGCCGCCGCTGATCAGCGGGCAGGCCGAGTTCGACGCGATCTACGAGATCCTGCACAGCGTGCTGGGCGAGGCGAGCCGGCGAATCTAGGAGGTAGGCGGGTGTCGCCGCAACGGAAGCCGCCGATCGACCCGGTGCGGTGGCAGCCGCCGCCGGTGACACCGCTGCCTGAATTGCCCGCTCCCGCAGTCACCGTCGTCCCGGTACCCGGCCACGCCCCGGAGGATGCGGTCGTCGACGCCGACGGCGCGGTGTGGACCGGGGTGGACGACGGCCGGATCCTGCGGATCGATCCCGACGGCCGGGTCACCGTGGTCGCCGACACCGGTGGCCGGCCGCTGGGACTCGCGGTCGCGCGCGACGGCAGACTGCTCGTCTGCGACAGCCCGCGCGGCCTCCTGACGCTCGACCCGGGCACCGGCGTCGTGCAGCCGCTGGTCGAGCACGTCGACGGCCGGCACCTGCAGTTCTGCTCGAATGTCATCGAGACAGCCGACGGCACAATCTATTTCACCGAGTCGACCAGCGCGTTCACCTATCAGCACTTCAAGGGTGCGGTGCTGGAGGCACGAGGGCGCGGCGGACTGTTCCGGCGATCCGCCGACGGGACGGTCAGCACCGTGCTCGACGGGTTGTACTTCACCAACGGTGTCACCTCGACCGCCGACGGATCGGCGCTGGTGTTCGCCGAGACGCTGGCCCGCCGGCTGTCCAAGTACTGGCTGACCGGCCCGCAGGCGGGTCAGGTGACACCGCTCGTGACGGGCCTGCCCGGACACCCGGACAACCTGTCCACCGGCGCCGACGGCCGGATCTGGTGTGCGATGGTGTCGCCGCTCAACACCACCGCCGAGTGGCTGGCGCCCCGTGCGCCGATCCTGCGCCAACTCCTCTGGCGGCTGCCCGAGCGGTTCGCGCCGCAACTCGCACCCGAGGTGTGGGCGGTGGCGTTCGATCCGGACGACGGCCGTCCGGTCGCCGGGCTGCGCACCACCCATCCCGACTTCGGCATGGTGACCGGTCTGGTCGAGGCCGGCGACCGGCTCTGGCTGGGCTGCATCGGTTCGGACGCCGTCGCGCACGTCCCGCTGAGCGAGTTGTCGCTGTCCTGACGTTGAGATTGTCGTGAGATCGCGATTCGGCCCGCCATCGCGATCTGGAAGCAAACTCAATGCCGGCCCGAGTCACATCAACCACTCCTGTCACAGCGTGCCTCCGCGCAATGCGGTCGCCGGTCGCTTAATCTGCGCAGACGATGGCCAAGTCACGCATGCTCTGCACCCGCGCCGCGGGGCTGCTGGCCGTCGCGGCGATGGCCGCGGCGCCGGCTCTGCTC
>NZ_JAUMSQ010000456.1:0-3496 GCF_030519285.1 Mycolicibacterium arseniciresistens | reverse complement strand
CCGTGGACGCCGCCGCGAGACGAACCGTCGCGCGCGGCCGGATTCGGCGCGCCGCCGCCGCGTCCGAAGGCGCCGGGGAAGCGACGCCCGCTGCTGATCGCCGGCGGCATCGTCGCCGTGCTGATCCTCATCGGCGCGGGCATCTTCGGCTTGACCCGTCTCGGCGGCTCGGACCCGGCGCCCTCGCCGCCGCCCACCGCATCCGACGACACCTCGACGACCACCACCACCCGCACGTCCACCACGGAGCCGTCGGCGCCGTCGAACGCCCGGGCCTTCACCATCGCCGACTACATCCGGGAGAACCGGATCGACGAGACGAACATCCAGCGCACCACGCCGGGCGCCCCGGTGATCACCATGCCGATCCCGCCCGGCTGGTCCGACGCGGGTCCCCGCAGGCCGGCATGGGCGTACTCGGCGATCATCCGCGAGACGCCGGGCAACCCGGAGCCGCCGACGGTCACGCTGCTGGTGTCCAAGCTCGAGGGCGACGTCGACGCGCAGCGACTGCTCGAGTACGCGCCCAACGAGCTGAAGAACCTGCCGGGCTACGAGTCCGGCGGCGGCCGCAAGGGACAGCTCGACGGACTGGACTCGGTCCACGTGCGCGGCACGTTCCTGCGCGACGGGTTGCGGCGCGACATCGCGCAGACCACGGCCCTGGTGCCGTCGCCGAACGGCCTCTTCGTGCTGCAGATCAACGCCGACGTCGCCGAACCGCAGCGGCAGGTGCTCGACGAGGTGATGGGCGCCATCGACACCCAGACCAAGATCAGCCGCTAGGCACGCCGCGCTCAGTGCGCGAAGTGCCGGGACCCGGTCAGGTACAGCGTGACGCCCGCCTTCGCCGCGGCCTCGGTGACGACGTCGTCGCGCACCGACCCGCCCGGATGCACCACGGCCGTCACCCCGCCCTCGGCCAGGGTCTCCAGCCCGTCGGGGAACGGGAAGAACGCATCGGAGGCGGCCACCGCGCCGCGCACCCGATCGCCGCCGCGCTGCACGGCGAGCTTCGCCGCATCGACCCGGTTGACCTGGCCCATGCCGACACCGACGGTGGCCCCGTCGGATGCGACCACGATCGCGTTGGACTTGACCGCGCGGCAGGCCCGCCAAGCGAACACGAGGTCGGTCAGCGTGTCCGGGCCCGCGGGTTCCCCGGTGGCCAGCGTCCAGTTCGCCGGATCGTCGCCTGCAGCGTCGAGCGCGTCGCGCTGCTGCACCAGCAGTCCCCCGCTGATCTGGCGGAACTCGTTGCCGCCGGGCTGCGGTTCGGACGCGACGAGGATGCGGATGTTCTTCTTGCGCTGCAGGATCTCGACCGCGCCGGGCTCGTAGGCCGGCGCGATGATCACCTCGGTGAAGATGTCGGCGACGGTCTCGGCCATCTCGACGCTCACCGTGGTGTTCGTCGCGATCACGCCGCCGAACGCCGACAGCGGGTCACACTCGTGGGCCTTGCGGTGGGCGTCGGCGACCGACGTCGACGAGATCGCGATGCCGCAAGGGTTGGCGTGCTTGATGATCGCCACGCAGATCTGCTCGTGGTCGAACGCCGCGCGCCACGCCGCGTCGGCGTCGGTGTAGTTGTTGTAGGACATCTCCTTGCCGTGCAACTGCTCGGCCTGCGCGAGCCCCGGCCACGCCGCCGCGTCGCGGTACAGCGCCGCCTGCTGATGCGGGTTCTCGCCGTAGCGCAGCACCGCGGTGCGCTGCCACGTGCCGCCCACCCAGGCCGGCAGCCGCTGTGCAGGCTCCTCGGGCGCCAGCGTCGATCCCATCCACGACGCCACCGCGACGTCGTACTCCGCGGTGTGCCGGAAAGCCAACGAGGCCAGAATCTTCCGCTCGGCGAGCGTGAATCCGCCTGCACGCACCGCGGCCAGCACACCGTCGTAGCCGAGCGGGTCGACCGCGACCGCCACGCTGGGATGGTTCTTCGCGGCGGCGCGCACCATCGACGGGCCGCCGATGTCGATCTGCTCGACACACTCGTCCATCGACGCGCCAGAGTCGACGGTCTCGCTGAAGGGGTAGAGGTTCACCACCACCAGGTCGAACGCCTCGATGCCGAGCTTCTCCAGGGCCGAGACGTGTTCGGGTTTGCGGGTGTCGGCCAGCAGTCCGGCGTGCACGTGCGGATGCAGGGTCTTGACCCGGCCGTCGAGCACCTCCGGGAATCCGGTGACGTCCTCCACCGGAGTCACCGGAACCCCGTTGTCGGCAATGGTTCTGGCGGTCGACCCGGTGGAGACGATGGCCACGCCGGCCTCGTGCAGGCCCCGCGCGAGCTCGCCGAGCCCGCTCTTGTCGTAGACACTGATCAGCGCGCGCCGAATCGGCCTGCGTCCCTCGGTCATCCTATGGTCGCCTTTCGTCCGCTCCAGGTCACGCCGCGAGTCGCCAACGCGGCCAACACATCCACCAGCAGCCGTCGCTCGACTGTCTTGATCCGTTCGTGCAGCGTGGCCTCGTCGTCGCCGTCGAGCACCGCGACGGGCTCCTGGGCGAGGATCGGCCCGGTGTCCATTCCGGCGTCGACGAGGTGCACCGTGCAGCCGGTGACCCGGACACCGTAGGCCAGCGATTCGGGTACGGCGTGCGCCCCGGGGAACGCGGGCAGCAGCGCCGGGTGCGTGTTGACCACGCGGCCGGGGAACCGGCCGAGGAACTGCGCACCCAGGATCTTCATGAACCCGGCCGACACCACCAGATCGGGCTGGTGCGCGGCGGTGGCGTCGGTGATCGCGGTGTCCCAGGCGTCCCGGTCGGGGTGGTCGCCGAGACGCACGGTGTACGACGGCACCCCGGCCTCGGCCGCGATGTCGAGCGCCGCGCACGCGCGGTCCGTGCCGACGGCGACCACGCGGGCGGGATAGTCGCCCGACGCGGCGTCGAGGAGCGAGGCGAGCAGCGACCCGGTGCCGGAGGCGAGTACGACCAGCCGCGCAGGTGCACTCGGGGGCACACGTAGCGGTTGCTGCACCCGCAGCAGCCTAGTCGGCGGGTCTGCGCGACGGATCGCGGGACGCATCCTCGTCGCCGGTCAGGTCGTCATCGGTGATGAAGTGGTCTTCCGGGTCGACGGGTTCTCCGGGTTCCGCGGCGGCGGGCTCATCGCCCACCGGCCCACCGGGCTCGGGCGGCGGCTCGGGTTCGGCCTCGGTGTCGGGTTCCGGGCCGGGCACCGGGTCGGCGTCTGCTTCCGTCTCGGGCGCGGGTTCATCCACCGCGGCCGCTTCGTCCGCAGGCGTGGGCTTCGGAAGCTTCGCCGGCCTCGGGCGGCGCGCGATGCCTCCGGCCATCGACACCGTCAGTCCGCCGATACCGACGAACCACAGGAACACCGCGGGGCCGAAGGTGGCCTGGTCGACGCCGACGTCGCCGAAGTTGCCGAGCCGTCCCCCGCCGGCGTGGCCGAGCAGCGCCATGGTCACCGCCGCCGCGAACGAGGCGACCACCAGCTTCGCCGCCGCGGAGGCCAGCGGCACCG
>NZ_JAUMSQ010000455.1:0-355 GCF_030519285.1 Mycolicibacterium arseniciresistens | reverse complement strand
GGCGGGGGCTGGTCGGGGGCGCTGTGGCCGCTGGCGGCGCTGGCCGCCCGCCACGGCGTCGAGGTGCTCGCCCCGGACCTACCGCTCTACGGCGACACCGTCGAACCCCGGCCCGGCGACGTGCGCTACCCCGACTGGGTCGATCTGCTGTGTGACCTGGTGCGCGCCGAACGCGCGCGCGACGCCCGGCCGCTGGTGGTGTTCGGCGCCAGCATGGGCGGCCTGCTGGGCTACGAGGTCGCCGCCCGCACCCGCGACGTCGCGCACGTGGTGGCGACCTGCCTGATCGATCCCACCGACCCGGCGGTGCGCCGGGCGGTGCCGCGGCACGCCTGGACCGGCCCCGCCGCGCCGG
>NZ_JAUMSQ010000454.1:0-3175 GCF_030519285.1 Mycolicibacterium arseniciresistens | reverse complement strand
GGTGCGCGCCGACCGCGCGCGCGACGCCCGGCCGCTGGTGGTGTTCGGCGCCAGCATGGGCGGCCTGCTGGGCTACGAGGTCGCCGCCCGCACCCGCGACGTCGCGCACGTGGTGGCGACCTGCCTGATCGATCCCACCGACCCGGCGGTGCGCCGGGCGGTGCCGCGGCACGCCTGGACCGGCCCCGCCGCGCCGGTCGTGCTGCGCACCATCGACCCGCTCTGCGGGCGGGTTCGCGTGCCGATCCGCTGGCTGGTCGACATGGGGTCGATGAGCCGCGACCCCGCGCTGTCGCGGCTGTGTGCCCGCGACCCCCGCGGCGGCGGAGTGCGGGTACCGCTGGGTTTCCTGTCGAGCTGGCTCGACTTCCGCCACACCGCACCGGAGACGTTCGACGCCGCACCCGTCACCCTGGTGCACCCGGACGCCGACCGCTGGACTCCGCCGCGGCTCAGCATCGACTTCTTCGACCGGCTGCCCGGCCCGAAATCGCTGACACTGCTGCAGGAGTGCGGCCACTATCCCGTCGAGGAGCCGGGACTGGGCCGGCTGCAGGAGGTGTTGCTCGCCGTCCGCGACCAGCTCACGCCGGCGTGAGCCGGTCCACCAGAGTCATCAGCTCGGCGGCGTCCGGTTTCTGCCGGGTCTGCACCCGGTGCAGATGGGCGTCGATCGCGTGCACCAGCGTCTGAGCCGTGACCGCGGTGTCCGCACCGCCGCGCCCGCAGCGGTCGAGGTGGTGGGCGATCTCCGCGGCGAGCCGGTCCTCGAAGGCCTGCATCGCCGCGAGGTCGGCCGGCCGCGGCGAAAGCCGGTGCATCAGGCCGTGCAGCGCGGGCCGGTCGCTGTGCAGTGCGACGATTTCGTCGAGCACCGCGCGCATCGTCTCGTCGAACGGGGGCCGCTGCACGCGCAGCCGGTCGAACACCCGGTCCAGCCGCGCGCCTGCCTCCCGGACGTGCCGCTCGGCCAGCGCGTCGAGCAGCGCATGCTTGTTCGGGAAGTACTGATACAGCGAGCCGATCGAGACACCCGCCCGCTCGGCGATCCGGTTGGTGGTGGTGGCCAGGCCTTCGCGGTCGAACATCTGCGCGGCGGCTTCGAGCACCACGTCCACCGTCGCGCGGGATCGCGACTGCCGGGGGCGCCTGCGCGGCCTCTCGCTCATCGGCTCACGATACGACCGTCAGAGCATGCGGGACAGGTGCCGGTTGCGCCGGACGACGGTGTGCTTGAGCACCAGCCCGACGTGCAGGGCGATCGCCAGCAGCAGCGCGACCTGGGCGGCCACGTGCAGCGGCACCCAGTCGTGTCCGAGGGCGAGCACCGCGAGGCCCGTTGCGGGCACCACGAACAGCAGTGCCAGCAGCGCCTTCTCCAGTGCGCCCTCGAGGGCGCGCTCGCCTGCGGTGAGGTGTTCGGCCCACGGGGGCAACCCGGCGACGGCGCGCCAGACGATCCGCAGCACACCGAGTGCGATCAGTGAGAGCCCCAGCGACACATGCAGTTCCGGTAACGACACCCCGTCGCCGGCGAAGGAGCCCGACACCACCTCGCCGAATGCGTCGCCCACGTAGTCGTCCTCGCGGACGTCGAGTTCGTCCTCGAGGCGGTCGATCTCGTTCTCGAACCGTTCCTCGGCCGCTTCGCCCTGCCGTTCGGCCTGTTCCTCGCCGCGCTCCTCGAGTTCGTCGATGCGGTCCTTCTCGCGGTCGAGCGCGGCCTCGTCGGGTCCCATCGTCGCGCCAACCGCGAACTGCGCGACGATCACCGCGACGGTCAGCCAGTGCAGCAGCTTCGACACGGCGCCGTATCCGTGCGCACCGTTGCGCAGCCGGATCAGGCCTGCCACGACGACCACCGCCGCACCGCGACGGTCACCACCGGACCGTCGAGGGCGAGGCGCTGGTACTGAACGTACTTGTGGCGCAACAGCGAATATCCGGCCGCCATCTCCACGCCGCTGTGATGCACCGTCGCCTCGCCGTCGGCACGCACCCACCACAGCTGCGTCCAGTCGTCGGTGTAGTGGTCCACGAGCAGGGTCACCCGCGAATCGGCCTCGATGTTGGCCAGTCGCCGCAGCCGTTGGGTGGTCTTGCGCTTGGCGTCCACCGCGGTGTAGATCGTGTCACCCGACACGGCGAACACCACCGGCACCAGATGCGGTGCGCCGTCAGGGCTTATCGTGGCCAGCACCGCCGACGGCGCGTCCGCGAAGCGGGCCTTGGCGTCGTCATCGGCCATCGGGACTCACACCGCCTTGATCGGTTCGATTCCCAGATCGCGGTAGGTGACCAGCGCGACGAAGGGCACATTGCGTTCGGCGAACAGGCCCGCCGCCACGTCGCCGCGGTCGACCATCGGGATGACGCCGGTGGCAACGGCCCCCGCCGCGGTCACCCGGTCCAGCGCGAGCGCCGTCGATCCGCCGGTGCTGATCACGTCGTCGACCAACAGCACGCGCATGCCGGGTTCGATGCGGGTGCCCTCGATCCACTGCTCGCGGCCGCGCTGCTTCTGCTCCTTGCGCACCGAGAACCATGCGGCCCCGGTCACCATCGCCACGCCGTGGGCCAGCGGGTCCGCGCCCATGGTCAGCCCGCCGACGGCGTCGAACTCGATGCCGTTCATCGCCGCCAGGTCCGCGACCGCACGGCTCACCACCGTCAGCCGCTCACCGTTGTCGACGGCGTACTTACCGTCGATGTAATCGTGACTGAGCTGTCCGCTCGCCAGCCGGAACGGCTCGGCGCGGTGCTCGTAACCGCGGGTGCGGATCAGGTCGAAGGCGGCTTGCCAGGTGTCCGGACGCCCGGTCGCAGCAGACATACCGGCGATCGTATTGCAGGGTCAGCGGGTCCCGCGGGCGCGGCGGGTCAGTTCGACCGCCGCCGAGCGCAGTTCGTCGAAGGAATCGATGGGCGCGGCGTAACCGATCCGGGGATACGCGACGCCGCGCGGCGTGGTCACCCGCAGGTCGAGGCCGTAACGGTCGGCGCCCGTGCAGGTGGCGGCCGTGGCGTCGGGGTAGCCGCCGAGGGAGGCGGCCATCGCCAGCAGCGCTTCGGCGTGGTCGGCGTTGAGATGGGCGACGGCGCCCGCGGCCCGCGGCTGCACCGGATCGGGCTCGGCGGCCGCGTACTCGGCGCCGGAGGTGGACTCCATCCGGCC
>NZ_JAUMSQ010000453.1:0-2507 GCF_030519285.1 Mycolicibacterium arseniciresistens | reverse complement strand
GGGTGTTGTCGCGCCCGGCGATCAGGTCGGCGGCGCGACGGGGGGTGGCGGCATAGTCGGCCGCGGACAGCTCGCGCGGCGCCGGGCAGGGGGAGAGTTCGCGCTCCGGGCACGACGGACCGTGCAGCGCGGAGCGCGCCAGCCGGGCGGTGCAGGTGCGTACGCCGGTGAACCGCGACAGCAGATCCGCGGTCTCGACGGCGTCGGCGCGGGACCGGAAAGGCCCGACGGCGCAATCGGTTCGGGGCGAGCGCACCACGGAGAACCGCGGGAAGGCCTCGTCGGTGAGCACCAGCCACCACCACCGGTGCGGGAACTTCGACCGGCGGTTGTAGGGCGGTGCGTGCGCGGCGAGCAACCGCAGTTCTCGGACCCCGGCCTCCAGGTCGTGGGCGCACTCGACGTGGTCGACGGCGGTGGCCAGCGACGCCATCTCCTTCATCCGGGTGCGCGGATCGGCTCCGTTGAAGTACTGACCGACACGGCGGCGCAGGTCGACCGCGGTGCCCACGTAGAGCACCTCGCCGCCCGGTCCGCGGAACAGATAGACCCCCGGCCGGTGCGGCAGCGGATCGGCCAGCGCCCGGTTGCGCCGCTGCGCCGGCGTGACGTCGGGCAGGTACGCCTTCAGCTCCGCGTAGGTGTGGATGCCCTGGTTGCCGACGCGTTCCATCAGTGCGTGCAGGACGTCGACGGTGGCGCGCGCGTCGTCGAGCGCGCGGTGGGTGGGGGTGGTGGCGGCGCCGAACAGCCGGGCCAGCGCGGACAGCTTGACGCTCGGGGCCTCGTCGCGCGTGAGCACCCGGCGCGCCAGTTTCACGGTGCACAGCACCGGCGGCCGCGGCCAGGCGAGGCCGCAGCGTTCGGCGGCCGCCCGCAGGAAACCGATGTCGAAGCCGGCGTTGTGGGCGACGAGCACGGCCCCGCGGGCGAATTCGAGGAAGGCGGGCAGCACCGACTCGATGCGCGGCGCCGCGTAGACCATCGCGGAGGTGATGCCGGTCAGCGCGACGATCTGGGGCGGGATCGCACGGCCGGGGTCGACCAGGGTGGCGAGTTCACCGAGCACGACCCCGCCGCGCACCTTAACCGCGCCGATCTCGGTGATCATGTCGCAGTTGTCGCCGGCGGCGCGGCCGCCGGTGGTCTCCAGGTCGACCACCACGAACGTGGTCTCCCGCAGCGACAGGTCAGCCTGCGGATCGACGTCGGCGAAGCTGAGCTGCCCCATGGGCGTCAAGGTAGGCAATCGCACCGACAGCGGGCGGTTGCCACGCGCAGCGCGGCGAACTTGTCGGGGGGCGCCGATACCGTGCCGACAACACCCCGAAAGAGGAGGGCCCACGATGGGACAACCCCTGGTTCCCGACGGCACCCCGTCCAACCGGCTCGAGTCCGCCCGAACCGACGCGGACGGCACCGTGGTGATCGACTGCGACGACTGCGCGGTGCGCGGCCCTGGCTGTCAGGACTGTGTCGTGAGTGTGCTGCTCGGGGTGCCGGAGACGTTGCTGATGGACGAGCGCCGCGCCCTGGAAGTGCTGGCCGACGCGGGACTGGCGCCGCGGCTGCGCCTGGTTCCGATTCACCGGCAAAGAGATTCGGGCGTTGCCTGACGACACGCATCACCACCGGCCTGGAAAAAATTCCCCTGACAGCTGTTAAATTTGCGTCTCCTGTTGGACAAGCCCGATGCCGTTTCGTAACCTATCTGAGACCTGAGAGCAGTTCGAGGCGGCTCGTTACGCCAGTTTAAGGACGCAAAATCTTGAGGCTCGCTCGCGCGCACTGGAGAAATCGTGCTGTCACCCGACTTCTTGCAGGTGCAACGATCGGTGTGACGATGTTCGCCGCCGCGCTGACCTCGAGTGTGCAGGCCGACCCGGCCGCCGATGCGCTGGCAAAGCTCACCGAGCTGTCCCGGCAGGCCGAGCAGACCACCGAGGCGATGCACGCCGCGCAGCTTGATCTCAACGACAAGCTGGCAGCGCAGCAGACAGCCGAGGCGAAGCACACCGCCGACGTTGCCGCCGCGGACGCCGCCGAGAACCAGCTGGCTACCTTTCAGGGTGCCGTCAACCACGTTGCTGCAGCGCAGTACATGGGTGGCCGCACCGACGGTATGAGCGCCATCCTCACGGCGAACTCCCCACAGCAGTTCATCGACCAGCTCTCGGTGCAGCGGGTTGTCGCCACCGAGATGTCGGCGCAAATGCGGAACTTCAAGACCATCAGCGAGCAGGCCGCCACCGCCCAGCTGGCGTCGGCGGAATCGGCAGCGGCCGCCAAGACCGCCGCCGAACAGGCCGCCGCGGTACGCGCTGACCTGCAGAACAAGCAAAGTCAGCTGCAGGTCCAGATCGCGATCGTCAAATCCCAGTACGAGGCGCTGACGCCGGGTCAGCGGGAAGCGCTCGCCGCCGCCCCGCCCGCGCCCGTCCCGCCGCCGCCCGCGGCGCTGCCGCCGAACGACCCCGCCGTGGTGGCCGCTCCTCCCGGCGCCATCC
>NZ_JAUMSQ010000452.1:0-1047 GCF_030519285.1 Mycolicibacterium arseniciresistens | reverse complement strand
CGAGGCGCTGACGCCGGGTCAGCGGGAAGCGCTCGCCGCCGCCCCGCCCGCGCCCGTCCCGCCGCCGCCCGCGGCGCTGCCGCCGAACGACCCCGCCGTGGTGGCCGCTCCTCCCGGCGCCATCCCGCCCGGTGACCTCGCCCCGCCAACCGGAGGCGGCCAGGGCGCCGTCGCGGTGCAGGCGGCACTGAGCCGGATCGGCTCGCCCTACTCGTGGGGCGGTTCAGGCCCGAGCGCGTTCGACTGCTCAGGCCTGGTGATGTGGTCGTTCCAGCAGGCCGGCCTCTCGCTGCCGCACTCCAGCCAGGCGCTGGCCCGCGGCGGTCAGGCGGTGTCGATGGACCAGATGCAGCCCGGCGACCTGGTGACGTACTACTCGGACGCCTCGCACGTCGGCATCTACATCGGGGGCGGACAGATGGTGCACGCCTCCACCTACGGCACACCGGTGCGGGTCGCCCCGGTGGACAACGCACCGATCTACAACGTCCGCCGGTACTGAGGCCGGGCGTCATCCCCGGCGCGGTCGGGCCGTCCTTGTCTGCCAAACGCCTGCTGCTCGCGGTGCTGCTGGCCGAACTGATGTGCGCGCTGCTGCTCGTCGACCGGTCCGGAGCGCCGACCGTCCCGCACACCGCCGCCCCTGACGCGCGAACCTCCACACTGGCCCCGACGACACGTGCGCTGCCCGGCGGGCGTACCGCAACGCTGATCGCCGCCGGCGGACCGGACAGCGCCGCCCTCACCCGCCGCATCGCCGATGAGTTGGGGCCCGCCGCCGACGCGGTGACCGCGTTCTGGGGCCCGGACTGGCGACGCGACATCGTGGTGGCGGTGGCGGGCTCCGACGTGCAGTTCGCCGCACTGGCCGCGCCGACTCCGGGCGCGCCGACCACCGACATCGCCGCCGTCACCACCACCGACCGGATTCTGTTCGCGCCCGGTGCCGCCGCGATGACCGCGCCGGCGCTGCGAATCGTGCTGCGCCACGAGCTGTTCCACTACGCCGCGCGGGCCGACACCGCGGCCGACGCGCCGCGCTGGCTG
>NZ_JAUMSQ010000451.1:0-3687 GCF_030519285.1 Mycolicibacterium arseniciresistens | reverse complement strand
CGATGCGTGGGGATGGCTCCCGCTGGCCGCCGGGGTCGCGGTCGTCGACGCAGTGGCCGAGGTCGCAGGCGTGGCCGCCGGCCTCAAGTGGCCCAACGACGTGCAGGTCGGCCCGCAGGACTCGCCGGGCAAGCTGGCCGGCATCCTGGCCGAGGTCGCCGCGCCGGCCCGGAAGGTGGTGATCGGGCTCGGCATCAACGCCACGATGACCGCCGAGGAGGCGCCCGATCCCGTGGCCGTCTCGCTGGCGATGCTCGGGGTGGATGCCGTCGACCGCGATCGGCTGGCCGCAGCGGTGCTACGCCACCTGGCGGAGGTGACCACCCGGTGGCGTCGCGCAGACGGGCGGGACGACGCGCTCGCCGCCGACTACCGTGCCCGCAGCCGGACCCTGGGCAGCCGGGTGCGCGCGACACTGCCAGGGGACCGCGCGGTCGAAGGCGTGGCCGAGGGCATCGACGGCGTTGGGCGGCTGCAGATCAGGACGCCCGGCGAGCTGGTCACCGTGTCCGCGGGCGACATCACCCATCTGCGGCCGGTCGAGTCGTAGAGTGCTGCCGTGGGCTACCCGGAGAACGTGCTGGCCAACGACGAGCAGGTGGTGCTGCACCGGCACCCGCACTGGAAGCGGTTGATCGGGCCGGTGCTGGTGCTGCTGCTGGCCACCGCGGTGGCGGCCTTCGGCGCGGGCTACGTCAACACCCTCGGCTGGGATCCCACCGCCAGGACGGTCGTGCTGGGCGTGATAGCCGCGATCTGGGCCGTGCTCATCGGCTGGCTGACGGTGTGGCCGTTCCTGAACTGGTGGACGACGCACTTCGTGATCACCGACCGGCGGGTGATGTTCCGGCACGGTGTCCTCACCCGCTCGGGCATCGACATCCCGCTGGCGCGGATCAACAGCGTCGAGTTCCGGCACGGCCTGCTCGACCGGATCCTGCGCACCGGGACGCTGATCATCGAGTCGGCGGCTCAGGACCCACTGGAATTCCACGACATCCCCCGCGTGGAGCGGGTGCATTCACTGCTGTATCACGAAGTCTTCGACACCCTCGGTTCCGAGGAGTCGCCCAGCTGACCTCGCCGGGCGCGTCGGCGCAGCGGCGTGACCGTGCCTTCTGCGGGGTCGTGCAGGCCGTTCCCGGCGCCCTTGCCGAGACGCTCCTGCTCGTGGTGCTCCAGATGATCTTCCATCGCCTCGGCGAAGCCGCCGCCGGTGAGGGTGGACTCCAGCGCCCGCTCCGGGTTGCGCCCGAACTCGTCGGGGAAGACCCAGCGCCGGAACGCCCAGAACCGGAACGCCATCTGCAACAGATTGCCGATGATGTAGGCCGAGACGAAGTCGGCGATGTTCTCGATGGTCAGCGACACCTCGGGCACCCGCAGGCCCAGCACGTAGCTGGAGAAGTACAGCGGCGCCATGCTCAGCAGCACGCCGACTCCGCTGAACCCGAAGAACAGCAGCGCCTCGTGGTGGCGCTCGCGGCCACCCCGGTCGCGGAAGCTCCATTCCCGGTTGAGGATGTACGACGCGATCACGGCCACGATGCCGGCGATGATCTTGGCGGTCACCGGCTTGGGTTCCAGGATCGTCAGCTTGAGCGTGAAGAAGATCGCCGAGTCGATGATGAACGTCGTCGCACCGACGATGGCGAACTTGATCAGTTCGTGGTGCTGCTCGGCGTAGGGACGGATCGGCCCCGGAAGGCGCTTGATCGTCGCATCGGCAAAGGACACAAGGAGGCAGTCTACGTAACGGCCCGTGACGACGCGGAATCCGCGGCTGCGCCCCAGGTCAGGGCGTTGGCCGGGATCGTGACACGATAGGCGGCGTGCCGACGAATTCCTCCTCGCCGCCCGTCGTGGCAATGATCGGCGGGGGCCAGCTGGCCCGGATGACCCATCAGGCGGCAATCGCCCTCGGTCAGTCGCTGCGCGTGCTGGCCACCGCCCCCGACGAGCCCGCCGCCCAGGTCACCCCTGACGTGGTGATCGGATCCCACACCGACCTCGACGCGCTGCGCCGGGCCGCCGCCGGGGCCAGCGCGCTGACGTTCGACCACGAGCATGTGCCGACCGAACTGCTCGACACGCTGATCGGCGAGGGCGTCAACGTCGCGCCGCCGCCCGCCGCGCTGGTGCACGCGCAGGACAAATTGGTGATGCGCCGCCGGCTCGAGGCGCTCGGCGCTCCCATACCCCGCTACACCGCGCTCGAGTCGGTCGACGACGTCGAAGCCTTCTCGCGCGCCGTCGGTGGGCCGGTGGTGATCAAGACGGTCCGCGGCGGCTATGACGGACGCGGGGTCGTGCTGACCCGCGACGCCGGGCACGCCCGCGAGGTGGTGGCCCGCTACCTGGCCGACGGAGTGGCCGTGCTGGCCGAGGAGCGGGTGCAGATGCGGCGCGAACTCGCCGCGCTGGTGGCCCGGTCACCGTTCGGTCAGGGGGCGGCGTGGCCGGTGGTGGAGACCGTCCAGCGCGACGGGATCTGCGTGACGGTGATCGCGCCCGCGGCCGGGCTGTCCGATGAGACGAGCTCGGCGGCACAGAAACTCGCGCTGAGTCTGGCGTCGGAGCTCGGCGTGGTGGGACTGCTCGCGGTGGAGCTCTTCGAGACCGTCGACGGCGGGCTGCTGGTCAACGAGCTGGCGATGCGCCCGCACAACTCCGGGCACTGGACCATGGACGGCGCCCGGACCAGTCAGTTCGAGCAGCACGTGCGGGCGGTGCTGGACTATCCGCTCGGCGACACCGGTCTGCTCACCCCGGTGACGGTGATGGCCAACGTCCTTGGCGCCGCGCAGACTCCGGCGATGGGCATGGACGAACGTCTGCACCACCTGTTCGCCCGGCTGCCCGACGCCAAGGTGCACCTGTACGGCAAGACCGAACGGCCCGGCCGCAAGATCGGCCACGTGAACATCCCCGGCCGCGACGCGGAGTACCTGCGCGAGCGTGCCGAACGGGCGGCACACTGGCTGTCGCACGCCGAATGGACCGACGGATGGGACCCGCACAGATGAGTTCCGGAGCACCAGAGGGCAGGAGCGAAGCGACCCGGGGAGCAGCACCGCCGCCGCGCGTCGGCGTGATCATGGGCAGCGACAGCGACTGGTCGGTGATGGCCGAAGCCGCCGAGGCGCTCGCCGAGTTCGAGGTGCCCTTCGAGGTCGGCGTCGTGTCGGCGCACCGAACACCGGGCCGGATGCTCGACTACGCGCGCACCGCGGCCGAGCGGGGCGTCGAGGTGATCATCGCCGGCGCAGGCGGTGCCGCCCACCTGCCCGGCATGGTGGCCTCGGCGACGCCGTTGCCGGTCATCGGGGTGCCGGTGCCGCTGGCGCGACTCGACGGGCTGGACTCGCTGCTGTCGATCGTGCAGATGCCCGCGGGCGTGCCGGTGGCCACGGTGTCGATCGGTGGAGCGCGCAACGCGGGCCTGCTCGCGGTGCGGATTCTCGGCGCCGCCGATGTGGCGCTTCGCGACCGGATGACGGCGTTCCAGGCCGATCTGGAGCAGATGGTGCTCGCCAAGGACGCGGCGCTGCGGGACCGGTTGCTGGGCGACGCCTGACAGCGGGTAAAGTTACCGGTGAGTAGCTAGGAGGCCGCGATGGCTCATTGGGCCGGTAATCAGTCGTTCGACGTGTTCCAGTTGCCTGAGGAACATCAGGAGTTGCGCAG
>NZ_JAUMSQ010000450.1:0-3764 GCF_030519285.1 Mycolicibacterium arseniciresistens | reverse complement strand
CGGCGCGGCGGTCCCGACACGCCGTCCGGGCCGGACAGCAGCCGCAGCGACCCCAGCGCCGCCTCGCGCAGCGCCACCTCGGCCAGTTCGTCGTCGTCGCCCTCGGCGTAAGCCTCGCGCAGTGTCGGAGTCACCGCGAAGGCCGTGCCGCTGCGGGCGTGCACCGACCCGTCGGCGACGAGCTGTTGCAGCAGGGCGAGGGTCGACGGAATGTACACACGCATTCCGCCGACACTAGCTATGTCTTCGAAGGATCCTTCTCGACGGAGATGATGAAGTCGTCGCCGTGTTCGGTGACACCGTGCACGACGGCCTCCTCCACGGCCTCCTCGGCATACTGCTTGCGGACCATCATCGGGTCCCGGCGCAGGTCTTTGACCAGTGCGACGCACAGCAGCACCATCACCACGACGAAGGGCACCGCCGCGATGATCGTGATGGTCTGCAACCCGGTCAGCGCGTCCGAGCCGCCCAGGATGAGCATCACCGCCGCCACCGCTCCGGTGGCCACCCCCCAGAACACCACGGTCTTGCGGGACGGCTCGATGCAGCCGCGCTCGGACAGCGACCCCATCACGATCGACGCCGCGTCGGCGCCCGAGACGAAGAAGATGGCGACCAGGATCATCACCAGCACGCTGGCGACCGTGGCCAGCGGGTACTGCTCGAGCAGCCCGAACAGCTGGCTCTCCGAGCTGCCGTCGCCGACCACGTCGACGCCCTCCTGCTGTTCCCGGATCGCGGCGCCACCGAAGATGCAGAACCAGACCAGCGAGACCACGCTGGGCACCAGCAGCACGCCTGCGACGAACTGGCGGATGGTCCGGCCGCGAGAGATGCGGGCGATGAACATGCCGACGAACGGTGTCCAGGACAGCCACCACGCCCAGTAGAACACCGTCCACGAACCCAGCCACGCATTCACCTCGCCGCCCTCGGCGCCGGTGCGCGCCGACATCATGGCCAGTTCCTGGAAGTAACTGCCCACCGACGTCGGGATCAGGTTGAGGATGAACACCGTCGGACCGACGATGAACACGAACAGCGCCAGCACAAGGGCGAGCACCATGTTGATGTTGGACAGCCACTGGATGCCCTTGGCCACGCCCGACACCGCCGAGAGCACGAACGCCGCGGTCAGCACGGCGATGATGCCGATGAGCACGGCGTTGCCGGTCTCGCCGATGCCCGCGACGATCTGCAGACCCTTGCTGATCTGCAGCGCGCCCAGGCCCAGTGAGGCGGCCGAGCCGAACAGCGTGGCGAAGATCGCCAGCATGTCGATGACCTTGCCCCAGCCGCCGTTGGCGCGTGCTCCGATCAACGGCTCGAACGCGGCGCTGATGAGCTGGAACCGGCCCTTGCGGTACACGCCGTACGCGATCGCGAGGCCGACGACGGCGTAGATGGCCCAGGGATGAAGCGTCCAGTGGAAGAGCGTGGTGGCCATCGCGGTCTGTGCGGCCTCCTGGTTACCCGGTGAGCCCGTGCCCGGGGGCGGGGTGACGAAGTGCGTCAACGGTTCGGCGACCCCGTAGAACATCAGCCCGATGCCCATGCCTGCGCTGAACATCATGGCGATCCACGACACGGTGCGGAACTCGGGTTCCTCGTCGTCGCGGCCGAGCGGGATGTTGCCGAAGCGGCTGACCGCCAGCCACAGGACGAACAGCACGAATCCCGACGCGGTCAGCACGAAGAACCAGCCGACGTTGGTCAACACCCAGTTCAGCGCACCGCTGGAGGCGTCGGCCAGCGTCGCGGTGCTGATCCCGCCCCACACCAGGAAGCCGATGGCCAGCGCGGCGGTGACGCCGAACACCACCCAGTCGATGCCGATCCGCCTGGCCTGTGCCTCCTCGTCGATCGCCACGTCGAGGATGGGGTGCGGGATGGCACCGCCGGTGGGCGACCGCAGCGCGTGGTCGACCGTCCGCCGGGCGCGTTCGGACTTCTTCTTCTCGGGGCTGATTGTCATGGTGAATTCATCAGAACCCCTCGGCTCCACCACGTCAACTCCCCGGCAGGCTACGAACTGGTTACCGCGACGCTTCCAAGAGTTCATCGAGGGACTCGCGCAGCAAACCGGGAAGCACGTCGACGTCGCTCATCGCGTCCCGGTCGGCGTTGATACCGAAGTAGAGCATGCCGTTGTAGGAGGTCACCCCGATCGACAGCGTCTGGTTGTGCAGCAGCGGCGGAACGGCATAGGTCTCGAGCAGCTTGGTGCCCGCCACGTACATCTGTTTCTGTGCGCCCGGCACGTTGGTGATGAGCAAGTTGTACTGCCGCGCCGAGAACGTCGTCGCAACCCGGATCCCCATGGCGTGCAGCGTGGGTGGCGCGAACCCCGACAGCGTGACGATGGTGCGGGCGTCCACCAGGCTGGCCGCCGTCGGGTGCGACTCGGTGGCGTGTGAGATCTGGGACAGCCGCACGACGGCGTTGCCCTCGCCGACGGGAAGGTCGACCAGGAACGGGGCCACCTCGCTGATCGCCTGACCCGGGCCGGCCGAGTCGATCTCGGCGTCCGGATAAACCGACATGGGGGCCATCGCGCGCACCGTCGTGGTGGGGCCGACGGGTTCCCCCCGGGAAAGCAGCCAGTTACGCAGTGCGCCGGCGACAACGGCGAGCAGGATGTCGTTGATGTTGCACTCGTACCTGGCGCGCATCCGCCGGTAGTCCTCCAGCTCGTGGCTGGCCACGGTGAAGCGGCGATTGCGGGAGACCCGGGTGTTCAGCGGGCTGTTCGGCGCGGTGCCGCGGGCGACGGTGCGTGCCACGTCGGCGAACCGGCGGCCCATCTCGACGAGTTGCCCGGCGTTGGTCGCCACGTCGGTGACCGCGTCGCGCACCGCACCCAGCTGCGCCGTCGGCCGGGTGACCCATTCCCCCACCGCACCGAGCAGCAGCCGGCGGTCACTCGGTTCGCGGGCCGGAATCCAGATGTCCTCGCCGAACTCGGGCGCCTTCTGCGTCCGGTCGACGATCACGTGACCGATCTCGAGTGCGGTCATCCCGTTCACCAGAGCCTGGTGGGACTTCGTGTAGATCGCGACGCGGTTCTTGGTCAGGCCCTCGACCAGGTACATCTCCCAGAGTGGCCGCGTCTTGTCGAGCGGTCGCGAACCCAGGCGCGCGACCAGGTCGTGCAGCTGGGCGTCGCTGCCCGGCGACGGCAGCGCCGAACGCCTGATGTGGTAGGTGATGTCGAAATCGGGGTCGTCGACCCAGACCGGCCGGGCCAGGCCGAGGGTGACCTCCCGCACCTTCTGCCGGTATCGCGGGATCTGCGGCAGCCGCTGTTCGACCGTGGCCAGCAGACTCTCGTAGCTCAACCCGCTGCGGGGCCGGCGCAGGATCGACAGCGAACCGACGTACATCGGGGTTGCCGTGTTCTCCAGGTGGAAGAACGTCGCGTCGGGCGCCGACAGCCTCGTCACCATTCGGCGCCATCCCCCCTCTTCGGCCGTCGCTGCTCGGTCACCGCCACCGTATCCGGCCGATCTGTGACCTCGCAGCACGGGTGCATCCAGCCTGGTGCGAACCATGCGACCATGGACAGGTCTGCGACTCTCCAGCAGATGCCGATCCGTACGTCGAGCATCAGGAGAGTCCGCCATGCCCGCTCACATCACCCGTTCCCCCGCCGTCCGCGGCTCATTCACCTCACCGGTCATCGACTACGAGCCGGCGCCCGCACCCGTCACCGGGCCGTGCCCGCCGCCGTCACCCGCCGCGTTGCACCGGCGGACGCCCCG
>NZ_JAUMSQ010000045.1:0-4521 GCF_030519285.1 Mycolicibacterium arseniciresistens | reverse complement strand
GGGCGTACGCGGCGGCCGAGGAGCTGGTGGCGACGGCCGAGGCCGAGGCGCGGGCCATGACCGAGGGACGCAACGAGGCCGAGACCGAAGAGCTGCGGACGGCGCTGGGCGCGGGCGGCACCGGCAAGGGCACCGCGGGCGCACTTCGGGGTGCCACGGGAGCGATCCGCGACCTGGAGAAACGGCAGAAGTCGCGGCAGACGCGGGCGTCGCGGGATGCGTTGGATCGGGCGCTGATCGACCTGGCGACCTACTTCCGGGATGCGCTGCTGGTGTCCTCGGGCGTCAGCGGCGTGGCGCCGAATCACCCCGATATGGCCGACAAGGTGGCGTCGATGGCCGAGCACGTGCCGCCCGACAGGCTGCTGCGGTGCATCGAGGCGGTGCTCGAGTGCCGCGACGCGCTGGCGATCAACGTGAAGCCGAAATTCGCGGTCGACGCGATGGTGGCCACCGTCGGTCAGGCGCTGCGTGGCTGACCCGGGCGCTTTTGGCGGCCGGTGGTGGCTGCCGCTAGACTCGTCCCGCTTGGTTCGCCGGGCACGCCGCCTTAGCTCAGTCGGTAGAGCGATTCACTCGTAATGAATAGGTCAGGAGTTCGATTCTCCTAGGCGGCTCTCTCTATACGCGCCGAGTGCACGCTTGTTTGCAGGTGCTCTCGGCGTTTGCGTTCAACTTCCGTACGTTCGCGCCAGGAATTCACGAACCAGAGGCACGACCTCGTCGAGGTGGGTCTCGAGTAGCCAGTGACCGCCGCCGAGCAGGTGCAGCGGGGCGTCGGGCAGGTCGCGGTGGTACGCGCGAGCGGACTTCTCGGGCATGTAGCCGTCGTGCGGTCCCCAGACGATGAGTGTCGGGGGTTGGTGCTCGCGCAGGTAGGCCTGTTCGTCGGGGAACCACTGCAGGGTGTTGGGCTGGTCCTCGAGCAGGCGGATGAGGTTGGCGATGCGCTCGGGGGTGTTCATCAGCGACCAGTGCAGGGTCCACAGGTCGGGGCTGATGCGGCCGGCGACGTCGTCGGGTAGTTCGCCGCGGAACTCGGACTCGAAGCCTCTGAGCGTCACGTGGTCGGCGATCTTGCGGCGGGACTGCGGGCCGGGGTTGTTCCAAGACTCCTTGAGGAAGTCGTACTTGGGCCCGAAGGCGTCCTCGTAGATGTCGCCGTTCTGGATGATCAGGCCGGCGACGTTGTCGGGTTTGGCCAGCGCGAGCTGGAAGCCGAATTGCGAGCCGTAGTCGTGCAGCCAGATGACGTAGCGGTCGAGTTCGAGGGTCTCTACGAAGCGCTGCAGGAACTGCGCGTAGGCGGCGAAGGTGTAGCCGAAGTCATCGGCCGAAGGTGTTGCGCTGTAGCCGAAGCCGGGAAGATCGGGCGCGATGAGGCGATAGGTGTCGCCGAGGGCGGCCATCAGGTTGCGGTAGACGCACGACGATGCGGGATAGCCGTGGGGGAGCAGCACGACGGGCGCGTCGGCGGGGCCGGCCTGCCGGTAGAAGGTGTCGATGCCGTCGACGACTGTGCGGTGGTGGGTGATTGGTGAGGTCACTTTTTCTGCAACACGTCGGGAGTGGGTGTTATTGCGGGTGCCAGGAGTCCGAGCTAACCTCCGGCCGCCTCATCGTAGATGCGATCGAACTGAACTCGGAGATTGCCGGCATCGAACCTGGATACGTAGTTCTGCACCCAGAAGGGCTTGCGCGAACGGTTGTTTTGGTGAGCCAACGCTCCGGTTCTCAGTCGCTTGGACGGGGCCAACCGGGGGACGGTGGTGAGGTCGGAAAGTCGCTACGGGGGTGCTCGCCTGTCATGAGGAATTGCCGACGCTGGACGGGATCGGGGGCTTCGGCAACACATGCTGCGTGATCGGCCTCCATGGTTGGCCATACGGCTTTACTTGACGGCGATGTTGCAGCCAGGAAGCCGACGATCTTCCAGTCGCCGAAGACGTCATCATATGGCGCTGAAGCGGGCCCTTCTTGCCGGATGTGGACGGAGTCGCTCTGATTGTTGGGAGCTATGAGCGTGAGCCGTTGAGCAATTATTCCAGCACTGCCGCTCGATCCATCTTCAATAACCGGTCTGAATTCGTTGCCGTCTCCCTCTTCTGCCAGGTTGTACAGATACTGGCATACCTGCACGGTGACTTTCGAATCCGATTCTTCGGCTGAGCGCAGATGAAATCTGACGTTGCCGATGAGGGGAAACGTTAGAGGGTAATCTGTGCGAGGTCGCCTGTTCCGGGCGTCAATATCGCCGCTGGCCGGCAATTCGTTAGGTGGAACCGCCGCCTGGAAACCTGGGTAGGCATCGTCAATTTTGCCAGTCGTCTCCGCAATGAAGCGGGATTCCATGTATCCGCGTACAGGTACTGCAACACCATGCACGAGGTCGAGTCCCGGTGACGCCGACCAGACTGCGGCGACATCTCCTACGCGACTGTTCCAAAGATCGGTGGCCGGCTCACTTTCGCCGTCACAAGCTGTGACCAGCGTTGTGCAAAGAACCGCGCATGTCAGTCGACGAATAATGGTTATCACTTCTTCGGGTTGGCAGGTTGTACGTCCGGATTCCTAGTGATGTCGTCGTAGGTGCTCTTGATGGAATCGGATAGCATATATCCCGTGTGGCGGCCGAATACTTGGTCGATCGAGTCCTGCATCACCCTCTCCATGTCACCGTAATCGACTCTCTGAGCTGTGAGTTCGTCCAGAGTTCGGATCTCCGGACGAGTTCCTGCCGCAGGATTGTCTTGGTCCACGGCTACTTCCCTAGTCCAATCCTTCGGCAGAGGTCCGATGTCATGACCGGCGGAGAGAAGGGCATTGAGGGCGAAGCGGGTTGATTCGTGATGCCCCATTGGCGCGATCGTCGTCGTAAGATCCCGCGGCTCAGTGCCGATGATAGAGCTTTGCATACCACTACCGATCGCCTCAACCTGCCACCCGGCAATGGGACCGACGTGGGGTAGCAAGTTGCCGGGAACGGCGAAGGCCTTCACTATGTCCTCGTAATTCGACTTGCGCTGCTCGAAGAATTGCTCAGCATTGAATTGGGAAGATTGGGCAGCTCGAGCGGTACCCACATCCTGTAGCGCGGTGAGAATCGAACTGTCGGTGAGTCGTACATCTTTTACATTGATAGGACTGCCAGGATCGACGGAAGTTGCCCAATCTACAGTTCTCGCCAAGATGAGAGCATCACTAGCTGTAGTCCACTCTTGGAACGCATCCTGCTGGCTTGCAATCACGGCATACAGGTTTTTGGCGTTCGGAAACTCTGCAGCGTTCTCTGAATCAAATGCCTTGCTGAAAGGCTCCGTCGACCCTTCGATGGACAATCCCGCAATTTCGGGAATGAATGGAACCAGACCGTGGGAATAACCCTTGACTAATTCCGGGTTGCGTTCCCCCAGTGTCTGAGTATCCGTGTGCAGAAGGTTATACGCATCGTCCGCGATATGTCTTGCGTATTTTTCTGCCGTTTGTGCCGCGATCTCAGCTTCGGGACCCTGGTGGGACTCGTTCGTCCACGCGAAGAGACCGGCTGCAGCCTTTCCGTCATCAGTCCAATTGAGCCGATCGACGTCGCCGAGGAAGTCATCGCCTCGGTCGCTCAGTATGTGCTCGCTGATCGCCTGGTGGTCTGGTGCAACTGCTTCGAACAGGCTTTCAGCCACGTAGGAGATTGAGTGCGGTCGTATGGACTCGTCCCTGTCCAGTACCGCATCTGCGGCAGTCATCAGACCGCGGTCGAGCTCGGTACCATGCTTGAATTGGTCGTCGCCGTGTTTGACGATCTCGCTGATTTGAGTGAGCTCCTCAGAGCGTAGGAGTGTCGCTTCTTCACCGCCGCCGCGGTGGCCAATCTGATCCGCTTCGTTGATGGCTTCCTGAACACTCTGAGGTAGTTGTTCGAAGCCTCCTGTCATGCCGCTCGTGGGGTCGTCGAGTTTGTCGGGAGTCAGTTCGGTACGGGTGAACTCGACGTCCTTATTACTCATCAACTGCCAGGAGTTCGCGATGACGTCACGGTTCTCGCCAAGGCGCTCTTCGGCGGTCGTCAATTCATCGACGGACATACCGTGCTGCTGCGCTTGCATCTGACTCAAATATGACTTCTGTTCAGGCGTCAGGGCTTGCCCCGGTTGAATACCGCTCAGGACATCGTCGACGCGACCGGCTGCCTCCTGGTCACCCGCGAGGGTGTCTTGCACATCCTGCTCGGCCCGCTTGCGGGCTTCTTCCTCAGCGGACCGCTCCTTGAGGTCTTCGAGTATGGGGTCGCCTTCACCCTTTCCCTCTCCGAACCCGATCGCCTGGAACTCTGGCTTGAGCCTGTTCATGTTGTCGCGGATGGTATTGTTGGCGTCGTTCGAGGTCTGCACGATTTCGCTGACCTGGCCCAGGCCGCTGTTGGCGATCTTCATCAGCAGTTCGTCGCGTTGCTTGCCGGGCGGGACGCTGTTGGCGGCGTCGGTCACCCATTGCCGGACGGCATCGAGGTTGCCGCGGCCGGTGGTA
>NZ_JAUMSQ010000449.1:0-2606 GCF_030519285.1 Mycolicibacterium arseniciresistens | reverse complement strand
GGTGATCGCCGCGCTGGCCGTCGCCCAGCTGCTCGGCCACCTGGTGATGGCCGGCGGCCACCACCACGCCGGCGGGCTGGGCCTCACCCCGGCGATGCTCACGGCCCACCTGGCAGCCGCGGTGGTGCTCGGCATCGCGATCTCCGCGGTCGAATACGCCTACGTGGTCGCCACTTCGGTGCTGCGCTGGTTGCGTCTGTTCGCCACGGCCGCCACCGGCCCCGTCCCGACGGTGCGCCGCTGGGCGACCAATGTCGTTGTGGTGCAGCCGGTTCTGCCGTATTCGGGGCTCGGCATGCGGGCGCCGCCCGCGGGTCTCCTGCCGGCCGCCTGACGGCCACCATTCGCCTTCGTCGCCGCCGTCGCATTGACGCGGCGTCTTCCCGTACCTGCTGACCGCCGCACGAGCGGCATCACGTCGGCGGCGCCAGTCCGCGTGCCGCGCCGCCCCCAGCCAGAAGGCTCACACCTGTCATGACCACCACTCCCGAGGACGACGTCCACAACCCACCCGCCCCACCATCCATGCCTGCCAGGCAGCGGTTGCGTGGCCTGCGCCCGCTGCTGCTGCGCCTGCACTTCTACGCAGGCGTGTTCGTCGGCCCGTTCATCCTGATCGCCGCCGTCACCGGCCTGCTCTACGCGCTCATCCCCCAGATCGACACGATGGTGCACCGCCACGAGCTGACCGTCGCGCAGGTCGGCGACCAACGCCTGCCGCTGTCCGACCAGCTCGCCGCCGCGCGCGCCGCGCATCCCGAGGGCACCGTCGCGAGCATCCGGCCGCCGGCCGCCCCGGACGAGACCACCTGGGTGCGGCTCGCCGTCGACGACGTACCGCCCGACTATGCGCGCACCGTCTTCGTCGACCCCTATTCCGGCGAGGTGCGCGGTGCGCTGACCACCTACGGCCAGTGGCTGCCGACGCGCGCGTGGTTCGACGAACTGCACCGCAACCTGCACCTCGACGCCGTCGGACGCCACTACAGCGAGCTCGCGGCGAGCTGGCTGTGGGTGATCTCGCTGGCCGGGCTGGCGCTGTGGGTCCTGCACCGCCGTGACACCCGCAAGCTGCGCCGGCTGGCCACGCCGGACCGCGACAAGAAGGACCGCCGCCGGACCATGTCCTGGCACGGCGCCGTCGGGGTGTGGGTGGTGGTCGCGCTGCTCGGCCTGTCGATCACCGGCATCACCTGGTCGCGCTACGGCGGCGAGTCGGTCGACCTCATCCAGGACAGGCTGAACTCCTCGGCGCCCGCCGTCGACACCGCACTGACCGCCGCACCTGGCCCGGACACCACCGCCGGGAACCACCACCACGGCGCACACGGCGGCGCGACGGCCACCGACAGCAGCGGCGCCGACGTGGTGCTGCATGCCGCCGAACAGGCCGGGCTGCAGGGCCCGATGTGGCTGTCGCCGCCCGCCGAAGCCGGTGAGGCGTGGCAGGCCGCGGAGAACAAGCGGGACTGGCCGACGCGGGCCGACGCGATCGCCGTCGATCCGGGCAGCGGCGCCCTCGTCGACCGGGTGAACCAGGCCGACTGGCCGTTCCTGGCCAAGCTCAAGGACTGGGCCATCGACGCGCACATGGGCGTGCTGTTCGGTCTGGCCAACCAGATCGCGCTCGTCCTGGTGGCCGTCGGACTGATCACCGTCGTCGTGCGGGGCTACCTGATGTGGTGGCAGCGCAGGCCCACCCGCGGTTCGGCGTGGGCGGCGGGCCGGCCGCCGTTGCGCGGGACGCTGCGGAATCTTCCGCCCGCCGCGACCACCGCGCTCGTCGTCGCGGCGGTCGCGGTCGGCTGGTTCCTGCCGCTGTTCGGGCTCAGCCTTGCCGCCTTCTTGGTCGCCGATCTCGTGGTCGGTGCGGTCAAGCGACACAAGGCGGCCGCCGATGCGTAGGGCACTGGCCTGCGCCGTGGCGGCGGGCCTGCTGCTGACTGGGTGCACGTCGCAGGACGGCCACCACGACGAGTCGATGGCGGCCACCGTCACATTCACCGAGCAGTGGGTGAGCGCGTCCGACACCGGGATGGTCGGGGTGTTCGGCAACCTCACCAACACCGGCCATCACGACGCCCGCATCGTCGGCGGCGAGTCGCCTGCCGCCGGCCGGGTGGAGGTGCACGAGGTGGTGGCCGACGGCGGCGGAAAGTCGATGCGGCCCAAAGCCGGTGGCATTGCCGTGCCCGCGGGCGGCAGCCACCAATTGGCCCCGGGCGGTGACCATCTGATGCTGATGGACCTCAGGGAGCCGATGCAGCCCGGCGTCGACGTCGCGCTGACCGTGCTCTTCGACGACGGCTCCGCGCTGCCGGTCACCGCGCAGGTGCGCGACTTCCCCGGCGCCGACGAGGAGTACCACCCGGCGGCATCGCCACACCACCATGGCTGAGCGGTTCGCGGTCAACCGGCGGCACCTCCTCACCGGGGGTGCCGCCGCGCTGGCCGCCGGTGCCGCGCTCACCCAGTGCAGCGCCGCTCAGTCTGCCACCCCGGCAACGGGATTCGGGAGCGCGGTGGAGCCGTTCTTCGGTCCCCACCAGGCCGGTGTCAGCACCGCCCCGCAGGCGCACGCGCTGTTCCTGGCGCTCGACCTGCGC
>NZ_JAUMSQ010000448.1:0-1206 GCF_030519285.1 Mycolicibacterium arseniciresistens | reverse complement strand
GTGGAGCCGTTCTTCGGTCCCCACCAGGCCGGTGTCAGCACCGCCCCGCAGGCGCACGCGCTGTTCCTGGCGCTCGACCTGCGCAGCGACGGGTCGCGCAGCGCCCGCGACGCCCTGGCCGCCGTGCTGCGGCTGTGGACAGCCGACGCCGCCCGGCTCACCCAGGGCCGGCCCGCGCTGGCCGACACCGAACCCGAACTGGCGCAGCGCCCGGCCCGGCTCACCGTCACGGTCGGACTCGGGCCCACCGCGTTCGACAGGACCGGCCTGGCCGGGCTGCGGCCACCGACGGCCGCCGAACCGCCGGCCTTCCGCACCGACCGGCTGGACCCCCGATTCTGCGGTGGCGATCTGCTGCTGCAGATCTGCGCCGACGACCCCGTCGCCGTCTCGCACGCCAGCCGGGTGCTGCTGAAGAACGTCCGGACCATGACGACCCAGCGGTGGCGGCAGCGCGGGTTCCGCAAGGCCCACGGCGCCGACCCGTCGGGCGGGACGATGCGCAACCTGATGGGCCAACTCGACGGCACCGCGAACCTGCACGACGACGCGGCGTTCGACCGGTTGGTGTGGGACGACGGCGAGGCTCGCCGCTGGTTCGCCGGCGGCACCGTCCTGGTGCTGCGCCGGGTGCGCGCCGAGATGGACACCTGGGACGAGCTGGACCGCGCCAGCAAGGAACTGGTGGTGGGCAGGCGGCTCGACACCGGCGCCCCGCTGACCGGCGAACACGAGACCGACGAGCCCGACCTCGAGGCGACGGCGGGCGGCATCCCGGTGATCCCGCCGAACAGCCACGTCGCGCTGGCCCGCCACCGCCACGACGGGGAACAGTTCCTGCGCCGGCCCTACAACTACGACGACCCGCCCGCGGCCGGCCGCACCACCGACAGCGGACTGCTGTTCGCCGCCTACCAGCGCGATCCGGCGACCCAGTTCGTGCCGGTGCAGCGGCGTCTCGCCGAGGCGGACGCCCTCAACCCTACCGGGCGGGCAGGCGGGGTGACGCGCTGCGCGCCTACGACCGGATGCGCACGGTGTTCGACCGCGAACTCGGTGTCGCGCCGGGTGTCGCCGTCGAGCGGCTCGCACACGACATCCGTTCGGAGGCGGCCCATCTCACTCCCGGTCCGGCGACGTCGACCCGCAGGGCCGCCGTCCGGTCGCGCAAGCGCCCGCTGGTGGGGCGCGGGCACGACGTGCGCC
>NZ_JAUMSQ010000447.1:0-3842 GCF_030519285.1 Mycolicibacterium arseniciresistens | reverse complement strand
TGACGGCGCTGCCGCCACCGCCCCCGGAGCCTGGCACCAACTGCCGGGAGGCGGCGTGACGACGCAGCCCCAGTCACCAGTGACGGTGATGCCGCCGCTGCCGAACCGGCGCAACGCCGAGTTGATCCTGCTCGGCTTCGCGGCACTCATCACGACCGTGGCGCTGCTGATCGTCGAAGTGAACCAGGAGCAGGGCCTCAGCTGGGACCTCGCGCAGTACGCGCTGGGCTACCTCGCCCTCTTCGCCGCCGCACACGTGGCGGTCCGCCGGTACGCGCCGTACGCCGACCCGCTGCTGCTCCCGGTGGTGGCGCTGCTCAACGGACTGGGCCTGGTGATGATCCACCGGCTCGACCTCGCCGCCGGCGAGCTGACGTCAGAAGGCTTGGGCGGCACCGCGAATCAGCAGATGCTGTGGGCGCTGATCGGCGTCGCGGGCTTCACGCTCGTCGTGGTGTTCCTGAGCGACCACCGGATGCTGGCGCGGTACGGCTACGTGTGCGGCGTGACCGGCCTGATCCTGCTGGTGATTCCCGCGCTGCTGCCTTCCCAATTCTCCGAGCAGGGCGGCGCGAAGATCTGGATCCGCTTGCCCGGCTTCTCGATTCAGCCGGCCGAATTCTCGAAGATCCTGCTGCTGATCTTCTTCGCCGCCGTCCTGGTGGCCAAGCGCGACGTGTTCACCAGTGCGGGCAAGCACGTCCTCGGCATGGATCTGCCGCGGCCCCGCGACCTCGCGCCGCTGCTCGCGGCGTGGATCGCCTCGATCGGAGTGATGATCTTCGAGAAGGACCTCGGCACGTCGCTGCTGCTGTACGCGTCGTTCCTGGTGCTGCTCTACATCGCCACCGACCGGTTCAGCTGGGTGGTGATCGGGCTGGCCCTCTTCGCCGCGGGAAGTGTTGCGGCGTACCACATGTTCGGTCACGTCCGGGTTCGCGTGCAGACGTGGCTGGACCCGTTCGCCGACCCGGACGGCGCCGGCTACCAGATGGTGCAGTCGCTGTTCAGCTTCGCCACCGGCGGCATCTTCGGCACCGGGCTGGGCAACGGTCAGCCCGGAACGGTGCCCGCCGCGTCCACCGACTTCATCATCGCCGCCGTCGGTGAGGAACTCGGCCTCGTCGGCCTGGCCGCCGTCCTGATGCTCTACACGATCGTGATCGTGCGCGGCCTGCGGACCGCCATCGCGGTGCGCGACAGCTTCGGCAAGCTGCTGGCCGCCGGGCTGGCGTCCACGCTGGGCATCCAGCTGTTCATCGTCGTCGGCGGGGTGACCAAGCTGATCCCGCTGACCGGCCTCACCACGCCGTGGATGTCCTACGGCGGGTCGTCGCTGCTGGCCAACTACCTGCTGCTGGGCATCCTGGTGCGGATCTCGCATTCCGCACGCCGGCCCATCGACACCAAGGTGGCGCCGCAGACCTCGATCGCGGCGGCCAGCACCGAGGTGATCTCCAAGGTATGAACACCTCGCTCCGCCGCATCTCCGTCACGATCATGGCGCTCATCGTGCTGCTGCTGGCCAACGCCACCATCACGCAGGTGTTCACCGCCGACGGTCTGCGCACGGATCCACGCAACCAGCGGGTGCTGCTCGACGAGTACTCCCGCCAGCGCGGCCAGATCTCGGCGGGCGGTGACCTGCTGGCGTATTCGGTGTCGACCAACGGCCGGTTCCGGTTCCTGCGGGTCTATCCGGACCCGCAGGCCTACGCCCCGGTCACCGGCTTCTACTCGCTGAGCTACTCGAGCAGCGGCCTGGAGCGCGCCGAGGACACCATACTCAACGGATCCGACGAGCGGCTGTTCGGCCGGCGGCTGGCCGACTTCTTCACCGGCCGCGACCCGCGCGGGGGGAACGTCGCCACCACGATCAATCCCCAGGTGCAGCAGGCGGCATGGGACGCGATGTCCGAGGGGTGCAGCGGCCGGGCGTGCAAGGGTGCGGTGGTAGCGCTCGAACCGTCCACCGGCAAGATCCTGGCGATGGTGTCGGCGCCGTCGTACGACCCGAACCAGTTGGCCTCCCACAACATGGACGACCAGGCCACCGCGTGGGGACAGCTGCGGGACAACCCGGACAACCCGCTGCTCAACCGGGCGATCTCCGAGACCTACCCGCCGGGATCGACGTTCAAGGTCATCACCACCGCGGCCGCGCTGCAGGCCGGCGCCACACCCAACACCACGGTGACGGCCGCGCCGCGAATCGAATTACCAGACAGCACCGCGTCACTGGAGAACTTCGGCGGCTCGTCGTGTGGCGGCGGGCCGACGGCCACGCTGCGGGAGGCGTTCGCGCGCTCGTGCAACACCGCCTTCGTCGAGCTCGGCATCGACACCGGCGCCGACGCGCTGCGCGACACCGCGCAGGCCTTCGGCCTCGACGATGCGCCCGCGCCGATCCCGCTGCAGGTCGCCGAATCCACCGTCGGCCCGATCGCCGACGCCGCCGCGCTGGGCATGTCGAGCATCGGCCAGAGGGACGTGGCGCTCACACCGCTGCAGAACGCGATGGTGGCCGCCACCATCGCGAACGAAGGGGTAACCATGCGGCCCTACCTGGTCGACAGCCTCAATGGACCAGACCTGGCCAACATCAGCACCACCAGTCCGGCAGAACAGCGACGGGCGGTGACGCCACAGGTCGCAAGTACACTTACGGATTTGATGGTCGGCGCCGAGCAGGTGACGCAGCAGAAGGGAGCCATCGCCGGCGTGCAGATCGCTTCGAAAACCGGCACCGCGGAGCACGGGTCCGACCCGCGCAACACTCCGCCGCACGCCTGGTACATCGCCTTCGCGCCTGCTCAGGCGCCCAAAGTCGCCGTCGCCGTTCTCGTGGAGGGCGGCGGTGACCGGCTGGGCGCAACGGGCGGCACCCTGGCCGCGCCGATCGGCCGGGCCACGATCGCCGCGGCGCTGAGGGAGGGCTCGTGAGTCCCCGAAGTCGAGCGAAGCGAGGCGAGCAATGAGCCCCCGCGTCGGTGTCACGCTGTCCGGCCGTTACCGGCTGCAGCGGCTCATCGCCACCGGCGGCATGGGCCAGGTGTGGGAGTCGGTGGACTCGCGGCTGGGCCGCCGCGTCGCCGTCAAGGTGCTCAAGGCGGAGTTCTCGTCGGACCCGGAGTTCGTCGAGCGGTTCCGCGCGGAGGCCCGCACGGTCGCCATGCTCAACCATCCGGGCATCGCCAGCGTCTACGACTACGGCGAGACCGACATGGACGGCGAGGGCCGCACCGCCTACCTGGTGATGGAGCTCGTCAACGGCGAGCCGCTGAACTCCGTCCTCAAGCGCACCGGCCGGCTGTCGCTGCGGCACGCGCTGGACATGCTGGAGCAGACCGGCCGCGCGCTGCAGGTGGCGCACACCGCCGGCCTGGTGCACCGCGACGTCAAGCCCGGCAACATCCTGATCACGCCGACCGGGCAGGTGAAGCTGACCGACTTCGGCATCGCCAAGGCCGTCGACGCCGCCCCGGTCACCCAGACCGGCATGGTGATGGGCACCGCGCAGTACATCGCCCCCGAACAGGCCCTCGGCCACGACGCCACCGCGGCCAGCGACGTCTACGCCCTCGGCGTCGTCGGCTACGAGTCGGTGTCGGGCAAGCGCCCGTTCACCGGCGACGGCGCGCTCACCGTCGCGATGAAGCACATCAAGGAGACGCCGCCGCCGCTGCCGGCCGACCTGCCGCCGAACGTGCGCGAACTGATCGAGATCACCCTGGTGAAGAACCCGGGCATGCGGTACCGCTCGGGTGGGCCGTTCGCCGACGCCGTGGCCGCCGTGCGCTCGGGCCGGCGACCCCCGCGGCCGAACCAGGCGCCGACGATCG
>NZ_JAUMSQ010000446.1:0-3842 GCF_030519285.1 Mycolicibacterium arseniciresistens | reverse complement strand
GCCGCGGCGTGGTGACCGTCGAGGAGCGGCTGCACCGTCTCGGCCACCTGCGGCCGCCGAACGGCGTCGCGGGCCGCGCCCGCCTCGCCACCACGGAAGACACCGCACTCCTCGTCGACTGGATCGAGGCGTTCTACGGCGAGACCTTCGGCCACCCGCGCGACGACGCCGCGGGCCGGCGCCTGGTGGCCACCGCGTTCGAGGTGGGGGACCGGATCCTGCTGTGGACCGTCGACGGAGAACCGGTCGGCATGGCGATGCTGCGGGCGCCCGCAGCCGGTGTGGCGCGGATCGGCCCGGTGTTCACGCCTGCCGACCGGCGCGGGCGCGGCTACGGATCGGCGGTCACCGCGGCGGCAGCGGCCGCCGCACTTGCCGACGGGGTGACCGGTGTCGTGCTGTTCACCGACCTGGCCAACCCGGTCTCCAACGCGATCTACCGCAGAATCGGTTTCGAACCAGTCGCCGACTGCGTGCACATCGACTTCTCCGCGGGCTGAACCCCGTCCGCGAGCGTGCGCGAAGTGCCACCGCGGGCGGCGTGTCGACGTGCGGACACGCACACTCGCGGGGGAAGCGAACGCGTACCGTGAACACGTGCCCAAGACGACCACGCGCAGTCAAGGCCGCCTGAGCAGCAGGTTCTGGAAGCTGCTCGGCGCCACCACCGAGAAGGACCAGAGCCGGTCCCTCACCCAGGTCGAGACGTCGGCGGACTTCGACAAGAAGGCCGCCGACCTCGATGACGACCAGCTGCGCAAGGCCGCACAACTGCTCGAACTCGAGAACCTGTCCGAGTCCGCCGACATCCCGCAGTTCCTCGCCGTCGCCCGCGAGGCCGCCGATCGCGCGACCGGACTGCGGCCCTTCGACGTCCAGCTCCTCGGCGCGCTGCGGATGCTGGCCGGCGACGTCGTCGAGATGGCCACCGGTGAGGGCAAGACGCTCTCGGGCGCGATCGCCGCGGCCGGCTACGCCATCGGCGGGCGCAACGTGCACGTCATCACCATCAACGACTATCTGGCCCGACGTGACGCCGAGTGGATGGGCCCGCTGCTGGAGGCGCTCGGCCTGACCGTCGGCTGGATCACCGCGGACTCCACCGCCGCCGAACGGCGCGCCGCCTACCAGTGCGACGTCACCTACGCCTCGGTCAACGAGGTCGGCTTCGACGTGCTGCGCGACCAGCTGGTGACCACCGTCGACGACCTCGTCTCGCCGCGGCCCGACGTCGCGCTGATCGACGAGGCCGACTCCGTGCTCGTCGATGAGGCGCTGGTGCCGCTGGTGCTGGCAGGCACCAGCCACCGCGAGACACCGCGGGTCGAGGTGATCCGCCTGGTCGGTGACCTCATCGCCGACCGCAACGCCGAGCGGTACTACTCCACGGACAACGACAGCCGCAACGTCCACCTCACCGACGAGGGAGCCCGACGGCTGGAGGCCCGCCTCGGCGGCATCGACCTGTACTCCGAGGAACACGTCGGCACCACGCTGACCGAGGTGAACGTCGCCCTGCACGCGCACGTACTGCTGCAGCGCGACGTGCACTACATCGTCCGCGACGACGCGGTGCACCTGATCAACGCCTCGCGCGGCCGCATCGCGTCGCTGCAGCGCTGGCCGGACGGCCTGCAGGCGGCGGTGGAGGCCAAGGAGGGCATCGAGACCACCGAGACCGGCGAGGTGCTCGACACCATCACGGTGCAGGCGCTGATCAACCGCTATCCCACGGTGTGCGGGATGACCGGCACGGCGCTGGCCGCCGGCGAGCAGCTGCGCCAGTTCTACAAGCTGGGCGTCTCACCGATCCCGCCGAACACCCCGAACGTCCGCGAGGACGAGACCGACCGGGTGTACATCACCGCGGCCGCCAAGACCGACGCGATCGTCGAGCACATCGCCGAGGTGCACGCCACGGGTCAGCCGGTGCTCGTCGGCACCCACGACGTCGCGGAGTCCGAGGAGCTGCACGAGAAGCTGGTCAAGCACGGGGTGCCCGCGGTGGTGCTGAACGCCAAGAACGACGAGGAGGAGGCCCGCGTCATCGCCGAGGCGGGCCGGCTGCGCGCGGTGACGGTATCGACCCAGATGGCGGGTCGCGGCACCGACATCCGGCTGGGCGGCTCGGACGTAAGCGAGCATGCCGCCGAAAAGAAAGAGGTCGCCGAACTCGGTGGCCTGCACGTCGTCGGCACCGGGCGCCACCACACCGAACGCCTGGACAACCAGCTCCGCGGCCGGGCGGGGCGCCAGGGCGACCCCGGCACGTCGGTGTTCTTCTCCAGCTGGGAGGACGACCTGGTGCTCTCGCACCTGGAACCGAACAAGCTGCCGACCGAGACCGACGAGGACGGCCGCATCGTGTCGCCAAGGGCGGCGGGCCTGCTCGATCACGCCCAGCGCGTCGCCGAGGGCAGGCTGCTCGACGTGCACGCCAACACCTGGCGCTACAACCAGCTGATCGCCCAGCAGCGGGCGATCATCGTCGACCGCCGAGACACGTTGCTGCGCACCGCCGCCGCGCGCGACGAGCTCGCCGAGCTGGCGCCCAAGCGCTACGAGGATCTGCTGGAGCAACTCTCCGAGGATCGCCTCGAGGAGATCTGCCGGCTGATCATGCTGTACCACCTGGACCGCGGCTGGTGTGAGCACCTGGCCTACCTCGCGGACATCAGGGAGAGCATCCACCTGCGCGCGCTCGGCAGGCAGAACCCGCTCGACGAGTTCCACCGGATGGCGGTGGACGCCTTCGCGTCGCTGGCGGCCGATGCGATCGAGGCTGCTCAGCAGACCTTCGAGACCGCGCCGTCCATCGAGGACGAACCGGGTGTGGACCTCTCCAAGCTGGCGCGGCCGACGTCGACGTGGACGTACATGGTGCATGACAACCCGCTGAACGACGACACGATGGCAGCGCTCAGCCTGCCAGGGGTTTTCCGCTAGGTTTAGGCCCATGTCCCAGGCATCCGGGGGTGACGCGGGCAGAGACGCAGCGAATCCGGCGCCGCGCGACCGGGTGCTGACGATCCCCAACGCACTGTCCGTGCTGCGGTTGCTGCTGGTGCCGGTGTTCCTGTGGCTGCTGCTGGTGGTGCACGCCAACGCGTGGGCGGTCGCGCTGCTGATGTTCAGCGGCTTCTCCGACTGGGCCGACGGCAAGATCGCCCGGCTGGTGGACAATCAGTCGTCGCGGCTGGGCGAACTGCTCGATCCGCTGGTCGACCGGATCTACATGGTGACCGTGCCGATCGCGCTGGCGGCGCACGGCAGCGTGCCGTGGTGGGTGGTGCTCACCCTGATCGGGCGCGACGCCGTGCTCGCGGCGACGCTGCCGCTGCTGCGTCCCCGCGGGCTGACCGCGCTGCCGGTGACCTACCTGGGCAAGGCCGCGACGTTCGCACTCATGTCGGGCTTCCCGCTGGTGCTGCTCGGGCAGCCGGTCGGCCCGGACCCCGCGCTGTGGAGCAGGGTGGTGCTGGCGATCGGGTGGGCGTTCCTGATCTGGGGCCTCGCGCTCTACCTGTGGTCGGCCGTGCTCTACCTGATCCAGTTCGCGATGGTGCTGCGCCGGATGCCGAGGGTGCACTCCGGTGGCTGACCGCAGCCGGGCGCTCGGCGGATACGACCCGGAGGCCGGGCGCAACGTGCACGAAGCGGATGCGCCGACGCTGATCCCGGTGCCCTCGTTGCTGCGGTCCCTGCTGTCGGACCACCTCGACCCCGGATATGCGGCGGCCGCTGAGCGCCGGGCCGCCGAGGGACCGCGTGGCAGGCTGCCGGAATGGACCTGGCAAGTCCTCGCGGCCGCCGCGGTGGCGGCGGTGTTCGCCATCGCGGCG
>NZ_JAUMSQ010000445.1:0-3892 GCF_030519285.1 Mycolicibacterium arseniciresistens | reverse complement strand
TCGCGCTCTTGTGGCCGAGCGCGCGCACCAGGCCGGCGGTGTCACCGGCCAGCGTCCAGCCGTCGTAGCCGCGCGGGGGCTTGTCGCTGCCGCCGTACCCGCGAAGGTCCACCGCGACGACGCGGGCGCCGGTCAGTCCCCGGAGCTGGTGGCGCCACGACCACCAGAAGCAGCCGAAGCCGTGCAGCAGGATCACCAGCGGCCGCTCGCTCGTCGGCACCGGCGACGGTTCCCCGTCGTCGGCCTCGACGACGTGGAACCGGATGCCGTTGGCATGCACCTCGAGATGCCGCCAGGGGCCGTCGATCCTGGTGACCGACGGATCAGGCGGGGGCCGGACGTCGCCGCCGCGGCGGCGGGGCACTACCAGCCCGACGGGTCGGTGGTCGACTGACCGTTGGGAGATGTGAGCGCCTTGCCGGGGTTCTTGTCGTGCCCGGGGGTGAGCGCTTCGCGGGTCTCCTTGACCGACTCGATGGTCTTCTGCGGTCCGCGGATGCGGCGCACCTTGAGGTATCCGAACAACGCCAGCACCCCGGTGACCAGCACCATGATCCCGAAGACGATCAGGAACGCCGCCCAGCGCCAGATCCAGGTGTCGAGCAGTTCGGCGAGGAAGAAGAAGAAGAAGAACGTGGAGTAGAACAGCACGACCAGCGCCAGGATGAAGAAGACGCTGCCGGTGAGCCCCTTCTTGACGTCCCGGGTGATCTCGGCCTTGGCCAGTTCGACCTCGGCGCGCACCAATGTCGACACCTGCGAGGTGGCGTCCTTGACCAGGTCGCCGATGGACGGGTCGGGCTTCGGCGCGTGCGGATCCACCAGCGGGATCGAGGCGACGGTGGTCGGCACGCCGTTCTTGCGGTCGCTCACGGGCACATCCTCTGCGCTTTGATATTCGGTCGCGCTTCATGTTGCCATGCTGTGACCGGCTAAACGATCCCGGCCGCCATAGACTGGTCTCAGTCAGCAGCGTTGGCGGGTCGGGCCGCATCGACAGGGGATTGGTTTGCACACCAGACACCGCCGCCACGTTCTCGTCGCGGTGATCACCGCCGTGCTCGCGCTGGCGGCACCGGCGGCGCCGGCGCAGGCCCAGGGGCCGGTGGTGCTCGGGGGCGGCTCGGGCATCGTGGTCAACGGTGAATCGCTGTGCACGCTCACCGCGATCGGCAACGACAACCGCGGCGCGCTGGTCGGGTTCACTTCCGCGCACTGCGGTGGGCCGGGCGCCACCGTCGGCGTCGAGGGTGCCGAGGCCGCAGGCGTGGTGGGCACCATGGTCGCAGGCAACGAGGCGCTCGACTACGCCGTCATCGAGTTCGATCCAGCCAAGGTGACGCCGACCAACAACGTCAACGGCTTCCAGATCGACGGCATCGGGCCCGACCCGGCGTTCGGCGAGATCGCGTGCAAGCTGGGCCGCACCACCGGCCAGTCGTGCGGGGTGACGTGGGGCCCGGGGGAGGACCCGGGGACCATCGTCAACCAGGTGTGCGGTCAGCCCGGTGACTCCGGCGCGCCGGTCACGGTGAACAACAAGCTGGTCGGCATGATCCACGGCGCCTTCACCGAAGGCCTGCCGACCTGCGTCGTCCAGTACATCCCGCTGCACACCCCCGCCGTCACGATGTCGATCAACGCGCAGCTGGCCGACATCGTCAGCAAGAACCGGCCGGGCTCCGGCTTCGTCCCGGTGGGAGCCCGCGCCGCCTGACGCTCTACTTGCTCGCGCGGATCGCCTCGAAGACGCTGGGGTCCACCAGTGTCGAGGTGTCGCCGAGCTCGCGGCCCTCGGCGACGTCGCGCAGCAGCCTGCGCATGATCTTGCCGCTGCGGGTCTTGGGCAGCTCGGGCACCACGTGGATCTCTCGCGGCCGGGCGATCGGTGAGATCTCCTTGGCGACCTCGGCGCGCAGCTCGTCGACCATGTCCTCGGCGCCGCCCTTGGCGCTGGCCTTGAGGATGACGAACGCGCAGATCGCCTGCCCGGTCTGATCGTCGGTGGCGCCGACGACGGCGGCCTCCGCGACACCGGCGTGCCCGACGAGCGCGCTCTCCACCTCGGCAGTGGAGATGCGGTGCCCGGAGATGTTCATGACGTCGTCGATGCGGCCGAGCACCCAGATCTCGCCATCCTTGCCGTACCGCGCGCCGTCACCGGCGAAGTACCAGCCCTTCTCGGCGAACCGCGACCAGTAGGTCTCCTTGAACCGCTCCGGGTCGCCCCAGATGCCGCGCAGCATCGACGGCCACGGCTGGTCGAGCACCAGGTAGCCGTTGGCCTGCTCGCCGTGATCGGTGCCCGGCTCGAGCTGGTTGCCGTCGTCGTCGACGATCTTGGCCGAGATGCCCGGCAGCGGCGTCATGGCCGAACCCGGCTTGGCGTCGGTGACGCCGGGCAGCGGCGAGATCATGATGGCGCCGGTCTCGGTCTGCCACCAGGTGTCGACGATCGGGGTCTTGTCGCCGCCGAACACCGTGCGGTACCAGCGCCACGCCTCGGGGTTGATCGGCTCGCCCACCGAGCCCAGAAGACGCAGGCTCGACAGGTCGTGCTCGGCGGCGATCTGGCGGCCGAGCTTCATGAACGTGCGGACCAGGGTCGGCGCCGTGTAATAGATTGTGACGCCGTACTTCTCGATGACCTCGAAGTGCCGGTGCTCGGTCGGTGACGTCGGCGTGCCCTCGTAGACCACCTGCGTCACGCCGTTCGACAACGGGCCGTACACGATGTAGGTGTGCCCGGTGACCCAGCCGATGTCGGCCGTGCACCAGTACACGTCGGTCTCGGGCTTGACGTCGAACACGTTGTAGTGGGTGTAGCTGCTCTGGGTGAGGTAGCCGCCGGTGGTGTGCATGATGCCCTTGGGCTTGCCGGTTGTGCCCGAGGTGTAGAGCAGGAACAGCGGGTGCTCGGAGTCGAAGGCCTCGGGCGTGTGATCGGCCGACGCGCCGTCCACGGTCTCGTGCCACCACAGGTCGCGGCCGTCGGTCCACTCGACGTCGATGCCGGTGCGCCGCACCACCAGAACGTTGGTGACGGTGGTCTCGCCCTTGACGGCCTCGTCCACGGCCTCCTTCAGCGACGCCGCCTTGCCGCGGCGGTACTGGCCGTCGGTGGTGATGACGAGCTTCGCCTCGGCGTCCTCGATGCGCGCCCGCAGCGCAGACGCGGAGTAGCCGGCGAACACCACCGAGTGCATGACGCCGAGCCGCGCGCACGCCAGCATCGCGACGATGGCCTCCGGGACCATGGGCATGTAGATCGCGACGCGGTCACCGGCGACCAGGCCGAGATCGGTCAGGGCGTTGGCGGCCTTGCACACCTCGTCCTTGAGTTCGGCGTAGGTGATGGTGCGCTGATCGTCGACCGGCTCACCGACCCAGTGGATCGCGACCCGGTCACCGTTGCCGGCCTCGACGTGGCGGTCCACGCAGTTATAGGCGACGTTGAGCTTCCCGCCGATGAACCACTTCGCGACCGGGGCCTCCGACCAGTCCAGCACCTCGTCGAACGGGGTGTCCCACGCGAGCCGCTCGGCCTGCGTCGCCCAGAACGCCAGCCGGTCGGCTTCGGCGTCGCTGTACAGCTGGTCGGTCGCATTCGCCTGCGCGGCGAACTCGTCGGGCGGCGGGTAGGCGGACGGAATGTCGGTGTGCGTCTCGGACATGGGTGTGAGCGTAGTCACCACGCGCGCCGCTCAAGGGCTGTCCTCACAACCTCGGCTGCGGGCGGCGGATCCGGCGCGCCGAGCGTCGCGGAACGGTAGGTCAACGGTCGGCTAGCGTGTGCTGCCATGACAGGGGCACGCGATCCGCTGGCGCCGCTGGCCGAACTGCCGGGTGTCGCCGCCGCCGCCGAGGAGGCCCGCGAGGCGCTCGGGAAGGC
>NZ_JAUMSQ010000444.1:0-3674 GCF_030519285.1 Mycolicibacterium arseniciresistens | reverse complement strand
CGGCCGCGGTCTTCGCCTCCGGCTTGGCTTCGTCATCGCCGCCGGGCTTCTTCGCCCCGGGCCGCTTGGCGCCACCGGCCAGGCCGAGGCCTGTCACCGGCTTGGCCTCGGCGGCGTCGTCGGCTTCGGCCGCTGCGCCGGTCTCCTCGGCTTCCTCGTCCTCCTCGACCGCGGGCGCCTCGGCGGCGGTCTTCGCGGCGATCTCGGCGCGCTCCTCGGCCGCTCGTTCTGCGTCTCTGGCCGCGGTGCCCTTCTCGGGCAGCGTCACCGAGCTCTTGTCGAGCGAGCCGAGCAGCAGCTGCGCGACGTCGAGCACCTCGACCTTCTCGATGTCCCTGGCGGCGGCGACGTCGTCGACACCGTCGGTGATCATCACGCGGCAGAACGGGCAGCCGGTGGCGATCGCCGATGCGCCGGTGTCGATGGCCTCCTCGGTGCGCTCGGTGTTCACCCGCTTGCCGATGTGCTCTTCCATCCACATCCGTGCGCCGCCGGCGCCGCAGCACAGACCGCGGTCGGCGTGCCGGGGCATCTCGGTGAGCTTCGCTCCGGCCGCCCCGACCAACTCGCGGGGGGCGCTGTACTCCTTGTTGTGCCTGCCGAGGTAGCAGGGGTCGTGGTAGGTGACGTCCTGGCCTCCGCCGACCGGCGTCACGGGCACGAGCTTCTTGTCGCGCACCAGCCGGTTGAGCAGCTGGGTGTGGTGCAGCACGGTGTAGTTGCCGCCGAGCTGCGGATACTCGCGGCCCAGGGTGTTGAAGCAGTGCGGGCAGGTGACGACGACCTTGCGGTCGACCCGCTCGACGCCTTCGAACAGGCCGTCGAGCGTCTCGACGTTCTGCGCAGCGAGCTGCTGGAACAGGAACTCGTTACCCGAGCGGCGGGCCGAGTCGCCGTTGCAGGTCTCGCCCTCTCCGAGGACGAGGACCTTGACGCCCGCGGTGGCGAGCAGTTCGGCGACGGCCTTGGTGGTCTTCTTGGCCCGGTCCTCGTAGGCGCCGGCGCAACCGACCCAGAACAGGTACTCGAAGCCCTCGAAGGTCTCGACGTCCTTGCCGAACACCGGCACGTCGAAGTCGACCTCGTCGATCCAGTTGGTGCGGTCCTTGGAGTTCTGCCCCCAGGGGTTGCCCTTGTTCTCCAGGTTCTTGAACAGCACGCCGAGCTCGCCGGGGAACTCCGACTCCATCATCACCTGGTAGCGGCGCATGTCGACGATGTGGTCGATGTGCTCGATGTCGACCGGGCACTGCTCCACGCACGCACCGCAGGTGGTGCACGACCAGAGCACGTCGGGGTCGATGACGCCGCCCTGCTCGAGGGTGCCGACCAGCGGGCGGGTCGCCTGCAGCGGGGAGTCGGCGGGGATGCGCTCGAAGCCGGATTCGGGAACGTGCTCGTGGGAGTGTTCCTCGCTGTGCTTCTCGCCGCGCGCCTCTTCGCCGAGTCCGCCCTCCGGGGTGTTCTCGAGCGGGCTCTCCTTGCCGTCGAGGAAGTACGGGGCCTTGGCGAACATGTGGTCGCGCAGGTTCATGATCACGAGCTTGGGCGACAACGGCTTACCGGTGTTCCAGGCGGGGCACTGGGACTGGCAGCGGCCGCACTCGGTGCAGGTGGTGAAGTCGAGGAAGCCCTTCCAGGTGAAGTCCTCGATCTTGCCGCGGCCGAGCACGGCGTCCTCGGCGGGATCCTCGAAGTCGACCGGCTCGCCCTTGGACTCCACCGGCAGCAGCGGGCCCAGGCCGTCGGGCATCCTCTTGAACGTCACGTTGATCGGCGCCAGGCCGATGTGCAGGTGCTTGGAGTGCAGCACGATCAGCAGGAACACCAGCATCACGGCGATGTGCCCGAGCAGCGCGATCGTCTCGATCCACTCGTTGGCGGTGACGCCGAGCGGGCGCATGATCCAGCCCATGGCCTGGGAGAAGAACGCGCCGTTGCCGTAGGGCAGGTTGCCGACGACGGCCGCCGCGCCGCGGACCAGGGCGTAGGTCCAGATGACGTTGAAGATCATGAACAGGATCAGCCACGCACCGCCGGTGTGCGAGCCGTAGAAGCGCGAGTCGCGGCCGTGTTTCTTGGGTTCGCGCACGATCCGGATCACGGCGAAGGTCGCGATGCCGAGCAGCACCATGACGGCGAAGAAGTCCTGCAGGAAGCCCAGCGCGTCCCAGCGGCCGACGAACGGGATGTGGAAGTCGTGATCGACGAGCAGGCCGAAGGCCTCGACGTAGACCGAGCCCAGGATGAAGAAGCCCCACATCGTGAAGAAGTGCGCGATGCCGGGGATCGACCACTTGAGCAGTCGGGTCTGTCCGAACACTTCCTCGAACTGCGTGGTGATGCGCTTCTTGAGGTTGTCCTTGCGGTTGTTCGCCTCGCTCGTCGGCTGTCCGGACCGGATCAGCTTCGTCAGCCACAGGAACCGCTTCACGGCGAGCGCGCCGACGACGGCGATCATCAGAACCCCGGCGATGATCCTGATCAGCATCTGCGTGTCCACGCTGCGCCTCCCCGGCTAGGTAAGTTACCCGACAGTAACTTAAGTAATGTTACCCGTCAGTAACTTAGGCTATGTGCCTGCTCATAGTGACACCCTGCCCCTGGGCGCCGCCACGAAGGTTGACCTAACTAGTCGGTCGGTTAGCTCTGCGGCGCCAGCATCGCGCGCAACATCGACAGCATCTCCGAGCGCGACTCGGCGCCGAGACGGCGCCGGATCCGGGCGACGTGATGCTCGACGGTCTTCGCCGAGATGAACAGTTGAGCGCCGATGTCGCGGTACGGCATACCGAGCAGCAGGAGCTCGGCGACCTCCCGCTCCCGGTCGGAGAGCCGCGACGACGCGGGCGTCGATGCCGGCGTCGACGACGGTGTGCGCAGCGGTTGCGGCAGGTCGGCGGCCCCGATCTCGACGTCGCCGCCCGCGACCGACTGCTTGAGGTCGCGGGCCAGCTGCAGCATGGCCTGCGACACCCGGGCATCCGGCGTCTGCAGCGCCGCCTGCCCGGCCAGACGGGTGGCGTCCCAGGTCAGCCCGAACTGCGACAGCGACCGCGCCGCCGCGGTCACCTCGGCGGCGTCGACATGGTTGGCCAGCACCCGCAGCCAGGTGCGGCCCGCCGTGGCCAGCGACTTCGCGAAGGCACTGCCGGCGGCCGCGGCGGTCAGGGCCTGGCCGTGCGGGGCCACCGCATCCGGCGCGTTGGCGAGGATGCCCGCGTGCACGCCGGCCCAGTGCAGCGGGGTCGACCACAGCACCGGGTTGCCGAGCGACTCGAGCAGCGCGAACGCCTCGGCCAGCGGATGCGCCAACCTGTCCACCTGACGCATCCGGGCGGCCGCCACCCACAGCTCACCCAGGGGGAGCAACGCGAACAGGTCGACCGAGTACTCGGCGAGCACCTCCATCGCGGCATACCAGTGCTTCTGCATGGCGCCGCTGTCACCACTGCGCCGGGCGACCGCCGTCTGCAACGCCGCCGACCACAGCGCATCGCGACGGTGCAGGGCGGCGTTCACCGTGTCCGCCACGCTCGCCGACGCGGCGCCGAGCTGGCCGTCCTGCATCCGCACCCACCCCGCCAGCAACCGGTGCCGGTGCGTGACGAAGATCTCAGCGTCGGCGCGCTCCGCGCCGTCGGCCTCCCTGACCGCCCGGCCGATCACGCTGC
>NZ_JAUMSQ010000443.1:0-353 GCF_030519285.1 Mycolicibacterium arseniciresistens | reverse complement strand
AGCAACCGGTGCCGGTGCGTGACGAAGATCTCAGCGTCGGCGCGCTCCGCGCCGTCGGCCTCCCTGACCGCCCGGCCGATCACGCTGCGCGCCCGCACCGGGTCACCGCCGTGCAGTGCCGCCAGCGTGACCAGCGCGGCCGGGGTGTCGGGCGCGACCTCCTGGGAACCGCGCTCGGCGGTGATCGCCTGACTCAACCGCGCCACCGCGACGGCATACGGCTGGTCCAGCGACTGCATCAGGCCCTCCGCCAGGCTGCGCGCCGCCCTGGCCGTCGACGTCGGCGGCCCGATGCTGTCGGCGGTGAGCACCGTGCGCGCCGTGACCGGATCGCCCGCGGCCACCGCGACCAC
>NZ_JAUMSQ010000442.1:0-4051 GCF_030519285.1 Mycolicibacterium arseniciresistens | reverse complement strand
TGCTGCGTGGTCCCCGGATGTGGGGCCACCCGCGGTCTGCACGCCCACCACATCCGCCACTGGGAGGACGGCGGCGCCACCGAGCTCGACAACCTCGTCCTGGTCTGCCCGTACCACCACCGAATGCATCACCGCGGCGGCATCACCATCACCGGACCCGCGCAGCACCTCGTCGTCACCGATCGCGATGGGCGGCAGCTCAGTTCGGCATCGCTGGCTCGACCCCCGACGACACCGCCGCCCGATGTACCTCCCTGTCCCGGGCCCACCGGCGAACGCGCCGACTGGTGGTGGTACTCACCGTTCGAACCGCAACCGCCACCGGCAGCCGCCTGAGTCAGGCACCGGTGGGCTCTAGGGGCGGTCGAGGCCGGGCTCGCCGAGCTTCTGCCGGATGGCCGCCCACGGATCGGAGTAACGGCCGGGCACGACGCGAGCGGCCGAGTGGCGCTTGATGTACACCCGGGCCAGCGGCGCGAGCACCGGCAGCACGTAACGCGTCCAGCCGGCCTGGCTGCGCATCTCGGCGAGCATGTCCGGCCACGTGTGGTGCTGGAATTGCAGCGCTTCCTGGGCCCGCGTGGTGTCCATCCAGTCGGTGACGAACCACGCCTCGTCCTTGTCCGGATCGCCGGGGCGTCCCGGTGGCAGCGCACCGGCCATCCCGCGGGCGCCGGCGAGCGCGCGACCCACGTCGCCGTAGCGGACCTTGTGGGAGTCGTCGCCGGCGATCAACAGGATTTCGCCCACCACGTCGGCGGTGGTGGCGGCGGCGAAGGCCCATGCCACGTCCCGCACGTCGACACTGTGCATCCGGTTGTCGGTCGGCAGCGCGCTCTCGAAGAACAGCGCGTCGGTGGTGAACGGCATGGCCTTCGGGTCGGTGCTCAACACGCCGCCGAGGCGCAGCACCACCCACGGCAGCGTCGAGGCCCGCACCAGCTCCTCGGCCTCGAGCTTGTGGCCGCCGTACAGATCCGTCGGGTGCGGCGGATCCTCGGCGCACACCGGCTCGGTGTACCGGTGCGGATTCCGCGAACCGTAGACGGCGTTGCTCGACGCCTGCACGAAGCGGGGTGGAGAGGCCAGCTTCTCCGCCGCACGGACCAGTGTGGCGGTGGCGTCGACGTTGACCTTGCGGGCGACCTTCGGGTTGCGATAGATCGGCGGCGGGATGACCGCGGCGAGATGGATGATCGCCGCCGGCGCCACCTCGGTCAGCAGCTTGTCGACCTCGGCCGGGTCGGTCAGGTCGGCCCAGCGGGCCTCGGCGCCATCGGGCAGCGCGGCTGCCGCCTTGCGATTGCCCTCTGTCCCGAGGTCGGTGGCCACCACCCGTCGGCCCAGCGCCGCGAGGCGCCGAACCGTCTGCGATCCCACCAGCCCAAAACCACCGGTCACCAACACCGGATCTGACATTGTTCTCCTATGACGACGGGGGAGGCGCCCGGTATCCGGTCACCTGAGTATGTCGTTCTCTTTTCAGGAGAGTAACGTAATCGCTGATCAACGGCCATCAGGGGGAGCGATGAGCGACGACCAGGACTGGGTACCCGCGGAGCGTCCGGAGGTCGCGAAATGGGACCCGGAATTCACGGCGACGATCGCGAAGACGGCAGGCGCCGCCATCAGGCGCTATTTCCGCTCGGAGGTGCGCGGGCTGGACAGCATCCCGAGCACCGGTGGCGCGCTGGTGGTGTCGAACCACTCCGGCGGCATGCTGACGCCGGACGTGCTGATCTTCGCGCCGGCCTTCTACGACAAGTTCGGGTTCGACCGGCCGGTGTACACGCTGGCCCACTACGGCGTCTTCGTGCCGCCCATCGGCAGCCTGCTGCGCCGCCTCGGGGTCATCGGAGCCAGCCGCGAGAACGCAGGCAAGGCCCTGCGCGACGGCGCGGTGGTGTTGGTGTTCCCCGGTGGTGACTACGACTCGTACCGGCCGACGTTCGAGAACAAGATCGACTTCGCCGGGCGCACCGGTTACATCAGGACCGCAATCGACGCCGGCGTGCCGATCGTGCCCGTGGTGTCGATCGGTGGGCAGGAGACGCAACTGTTCTTGGCCCGCGGCGACTCGCTGGCCAGGAAGCTGGGACTCAAGAAGATCCGGTTGGAGATCCTGCCGGTCACGTTCGGCTTCCCGTTCGGTCTCTCGGCGATCTTCCCGCCCAACCTGCCGCTGCCCGCCAAGGTCGTCACCCGCGTGCTCGACCCGATCGACGTCGTGGCGGAGTTCGGCGAGGACGCCGACGTCAGCGCGGTCGACGCACACGTGCGGTCGGTCATGCAGAGCGCACTCGACGAACTGGCCCGCGAGCGCCGCTTCCCGATACTGGGCTGATCCCGGCCGCGGGTTCGCGCTCCCGATCGGATAGGAAGGAACGATGGCCGACATCCTCGGATTCGTGCAGACGCTGTGGCGTGCCCGGCTGATCGCACCGATGCGTCCCGACCGCTACGTGCGGATGGCGTTGGCGGGTCGACGGGTCGGACTGACCGCGACCATGGGCGTGGCCGCCGCTGCCGAGCGCTGCCCCGACCGGGTCGGGTTGATCGACGAGATCGGCACGCTGACCTGGCGGGAACTCGACGACCGGTGCGACGCACTCGCGGTCGCTCTGCAGCGGCTCCCGGGTGGCACTCCGAAATCCGTTGCCATCATGTGTCGCAACCACCGCGGATTCGTCGAGGCACTGGTGGCCACCAACCGCATCGGCGCCGACATCCTGCTGCTGAACACCTCCTTCGCCGGTCCGGCGCTCGCCGAAGTCGTCGAGCGCGAAGGCGCCGACGTGGTGATCTACGACGAGGAGTTCACGGCGGTGGTGGACACCGCACTCGCCGCAGTGCCGGACGCCGTGCGGATCCTCGGCTGGACCGACGCGCAGGCCGACGACGGCATCCGCTCGGTCGAAGGCCTCGTCGAGGAGAACGCCGGCAAGCGGCCCGCGCCGGCAACCAGCAAGAGCCGGATGATCCTGTTGACGTCCGGCACCACCGGCGCCCCGAAGGGAGCCCGGCGCGCCGAGGGTGGCGGCGGCGCGGGGGACCTGAAGGCGATCCTGGACCGCACACCGTGGCGTGCCGAGGAGACCACGGTCATCGCCGCACCGATGTTCCACGCCTGGGGATTCTCGCAGCTGCTCTTCTCCGCGCTGATGGCGTGCACCATCGTCACCCGGCGGAAGTTCGACCCAGAGGCCACGCTCGCCCTGATCGACGAGCACCGGGCGACCGGGCTGATCGTGGTGCCGGTGATGTTCGACCGGATCATGGACCTGCCCGACGAGGTACGGAACCGCTACAGCGGCAAGACACTACGGTTCGCGGCCGCGTCGGGTTCGCGGATGCATCCCGACGTGGTGATCCGGTTCATGGACCAGTTCGGCGACGTCATCTACAACAACTACAACGCCACCGAGGCCGGCATGATCGCCACCGCCACCCCGGCCGACCTCCGTGCCGCACCCGACACCGCCGGAAAACCGGCTCCGGGCACCGAGATCCGCATCCTCGACGCCGAGTTCCGCCCGCTTCCCGCCGGTGAGACCGGTGGAATCTACGTGCGCAGCGGAACCCTGTTCGACGGCTACACCTCGGGGGCCACCAAGGACTTCCACGAGGACTTCATGGCCTCCGGCGATCTCGGCTATCTCGACGACGAGGGCAGGTTGTTCGTCGTCGGTCGCGACGACGAGATGATCGTCTCGGGCGGCGAGAACGTGTACCCGATCGAGGTGGAGAAGGCGCTGATCAAGCACCCCGACGTGGCCGAGGCCGCGGTGATCGGGGTGGACGACGCCGAGTACGGCCAGCGCCTTGCGGCGTTCGTGGTGCTCTCGGGCGATGCCGACCGCGGCGCCACCACACCGGACACCCTCAAACAGCATGTCCGCGAGAACCTGGCGAACTACAAGGTGCCGCGCGAGATCGCCGTGCTCGACGAGTTACCGCGGGGCAGCACCGGCAAGGTGCTGCGCAACGATCTGCGCGCGCATCTGGACTAGCTGTACTGACCTGAGAGGTTAGGTACACGGCTGGCGGGTGG
>NZ_JAUMSQ010000441.1:0-4070 GCF_030519285.1 Mycolicibacterium arseniciresistens | reverse complement strand
TGCGCGACGGAGCGGGCCTGCGGCACCTGCTCGACACGCTCGACGACGCGCCGCTGCGCCGGATCCGTGGGCGCGCCGACGCCGAGGACGCGGCACTCACCCTGACGGCGCGGGCCGTGGCGGCGGCCGCTGCGCACCGCACCGAGTCGAGGGGCTGCCACCACCGCGCGGACCATCCGGACACCGATCCGCACCAGGCCGTGAGCATCGGCATCACCCGCGACGCCGACGGCCGCGTGCACGCACAGGAGGAGATCGCGGCATGCTGCTGACGACGCTGAGCGACGCGGAACTGCGTGAGGCCCGCGACACGGTCACCCGGGCGCTCGACGAGGATCTGCGGTACGGCCCGGACATCACGACGCGGGCCACGGTCGCCGAGCACGCCACCACCACGGCGGCGATGGTCACCCGCGAACCCGGCGTGGCCGCCGGACTGGACCTCGCGGTGCTCGTCCTCGACGAGGTGATCGGCCGCGACGCCTACCGGATCACCCACCGCGTCGACGACGGTGCCCGGCTCGACGCCGGAGACGCGCTGCTCACCGTCGAGGGGCCCACCCGGGGCCTGCTGACCGCCGAACGCACCATGCTGAACCTGGTCTGCCACGTGTCGGGGATCGCGACCGCCACCGCCGCATGGGTGGATGCGGTGGCCGGCACCGACGCCCGGATCCGCGACACCCGTAAGACGCTGCCGGGCCTGCGGGCGCTGCAGAAGTACGCGGTGCGGGTCGGCGGCGGGGAGAACCACCGGATGGGCCTCGGCGACGCCGCGCTCATCAAGGACAACCACGTCGCGGCGGCAGGCTCGGTGGTGGCGGCGCTGCGCAAGGTCCGTGCCGCGGCCCCGGACCTGCCGTGCGAGGTCGAGGTGGACTCCCTGGAACAACTCGACGAGGTGCTGGCGGAAGGCCTGGGAGCCGACGGACTGGTGCTGCTCGATAACTTCCCGGTCTGGCAGACCCAGATCGCCGTGCAACGCCGAAACAACGCCGCGCCCGCCACCAGGCTCGAGTCGTCGGGCGGACTCACCCTCGACACGGCGGCCGACTACGCCCGCACCGGGGTGGACTACCTGGCGGTCGGCGCCCTCACCCACTCTGTGCGGGTGCTCGACATCGGTCTGGACGTCTAGGCCGCCGGGAGCACCTTCGACCACAGCACAGCGCCGGTGCTGTCACAGAGGTTGACGGTGAGGGCTCGCGAATCCTTGTCTATCGTCACCTCGCCGAAATGCTGGAAGCCCTCTGCGGGCGACGTGTTCTCCTCGGTCGGCGCGTGTACGAATTCGTATGCCGCGCCGAAGGTTCCGTCGAGCGGGCTGGCCGGGAACGCGCCCGCGTTGAGCGGCCCGGAGACGAACTCGTAGAACGGGCTGAAGTCTGTGAACGCCGCCCGGTCGGGGTGGTAGGAGATCGCCGCCGTGCAGTGCACGTCGGCGGTCAGGTAGACGACGTTGGGGACGTCCCTTGTCGCGGTGAGGATCCGGGCGATCTCGGCCTCCCGTCCGAGCGGCCGGCCCGGATCACCCTGAGCCACGCCCTCGATCGACTTCGGCCCGCTCGGCGGATCGGACGCGGCGTCGGGGACGACGATCCCCAACGGCAGGTCGTTGGCGACCACCTTCCATGTGGCTTTCGAGGCGCGAAGGGAGTCGATCAACCACTGCGATTGCGCGGCGCCGAGCACTCCGGCGCCACCGCCGGTGGCCCAGGCGTCCGGATTGGGGTTCTTGTAGCTGCGCATGTCCAGCATGAAGACGTCGAGCAGATGACCGTAGGCGATCCGGCGGTGGACCCGCCCGTCGACGGACTCGCTGACGTCGATGGGTTGCCACTCGCGCCACGCCTGATGACCGAAACCGGCCAGCGCGTCGAGATCGGGCCGGGCGTAGCCCTTGCGTGACTGACCCCCGAGATCCTCGCCCGGGTACCAGTTGTTGATGACCTCGTGGTCGTCCCACTGGACGAGTTGCGGCACAGCGGCGTTGAAGTACCGGTAGTTCGCGTCGGTCAGGTTGTACTGGTAATTGCCGCGGAACTGGTCGAGGGTCTGGGCCACCTGGTCCTTCGCGGGTGCGGTGACGTTGCGGTAGATCTTCCCGTTGTTCTGCTTCTGGGTGGCCGTGATGGGGTTGTCGGCGTAGATCGCATCACCCGAGTGGATGAAGAAGTCGGGCCGGCGGTCGGCCATCACCCTCCAGACCGTCATGCCGCCGGTGTCGGCGTTGATGCCCCAGCCCTGGCCGGCGACGTCGCCCGACCAGAGGAACCGGATGTCGGCCGGCGCGGCCGGGGCGGTGGTGAAGACTCCGGTGAGTGGTTCGCCGCGCGCCCCGTCGTCGCCTTCCAGGGTCACGCGATAGTGCACCTGCTGACCCGGTTCCAACCCGGTGAGGCGGATGCGTCCGGTCCCGTCGCTGTCGGGTGTCAGCAGCGGGCCGCGCACCAGGACGGGATTCGTGAACTCCTCGCTGGACGCGGTCTCCACGATCATGGTCGCGGGAGTGTCCGACCGCGCCCAGAGCAGCGCCCCGTCGGGCCGTGGATCCCCGGATGCCACCCCGTGTGTCAGCCGGGGTCGTGCCCGCACCAGACCGGGTGTGGATGTCGCGGCGGACCCACACGAGGTGAGGGCGCCGCCGGCGAGAGCGGCGCCCGCGGGCACGAGCAGTGCTGCGCGCAGCATCGATCGGCGGGGAAGGCGATTCGTCACCCGACGAGAGTGGCCACACCGCGATGCGCGGGAGTGTCCGTGAGATGAACCGCGGATGAGCATCGACGGCACGAGCCGGCATCCGCATCGGACAGGTAACTGTTTAAAACTGGATTAACGGTTACTCTAGGAGAGCACTCTCGGCGAAAGGAGTCCACCCGTGAAACGCACCGTCAAGACCAGGCACCTCTACCGCCACGTCGACGGACTGCGGGTGCACTACCGCGAGTCCGGTACGCCGTCGTCGACGGCCGTGCTCCTGCTGCACGGCTTCCCGACGTCGTCGTACTCGTTCCGCGACGTGCTGCCGGTTCTCGGGGAGCAGATCTATGCGATCGCCGCCGACCTGCCCGGGTTCGGCTTCTCCGATGCGCCGCCGCTCGAGGAGTTCGAGTACACCTTCGAGCACCTGTCCCGGGTCATCGAGTCGCTGCTCGACGACCTCGGCGTGCAGCGCTACGTGCTCTACGTGACGGACTACAGCACGCCCGTCGGATATCTGATGGCGATGCGGCACCCGGAACGGGTGCTCGGCCTCGTCCTGCAGAACGGCAACACCCACGAGTCCGGGCTGCACGAGGCGTGGGACGCGCCCCGCCGGTTCTGGGCGGATCCGACGCCGGAGAACCGGGCGGCGCTGCCGGACTGGCTGAACTTCGACGGCACCCGTGACCAGTACATCGGCGGCCTGCCGGAGGAGCTGCAGGACCTCCATCCGCGCGAGTCGTGGCATCTCGACTGGGAACGGATCTCCCGGCCCGGGAACGTCGACGTCCAGTTCCAGCTCTTCTACGACTACCGCAACCACGTCGCCCGGTTCCCCGACATCGCGGCCTATCACCGCCGGCATCAGCCGCCGTGCCTGGTGCTCTGGGGCAGGCACGACCCGTTCTTCGACATCGCCGAGGTGCTGGCGTACCACCGCGACATGGCCACGCTCGACGCCCATCTCTACGACGGCGGCCACCAGCTGCTCGAGACCTACGCCGCGGAGGTCGCCGAGCTGCTGGTCACCTTCGTCGGGGACGTGCTGGACCGGGCGGGGGCCAGGACCTGAGCACCACCTGGACCGACGGCCACTTCGTCGCCGGTGACGTCGTACTGGACTTCGCGAACACCGTCTACCGGCGGACGCCGGAGCCGGGCGCCGACCTGTTGGACAGTGCCGACGACCTCGCCGGCTGGTTCGCCCACGCGGCGCTGCTGCCGTCGGGCGCGCAGGTCCCCGAGACCGCGCTGCGGGAGGCGCGTGAGCTGCGCGCACTGTGCTGGGCGGTGTTCGACGCGCAGCGCGACGGCCGTCGGCTCCCGTCGGATGCGCTGGCCGGCCTGCTGGCGGCCGCGCACCGGGG
>NZ_JAUMSQ010000440.1:0-4080 GCF_030519285.1 Mycolicibacterium arseniciresistens | reverse complement strand
GGTCGACGATCGCGCCAGAGGCGTCCTCGGCCGCCGGCGCGAGACCCGCGTTGCGCAGCGCCGTGAGCACCTCGCCGATGGGCGCCTGCGACACCGCCACCGTTGGCGCCAGCAGCCGCATCTCCAGGGCCTCGGCGGCCGGTGCGCTCACCGCCTGGGCGAGCAGCACCGCGTCCTCGCACCGGACGAACGAGCTGGCCATCCCGACGCGCAACTGCCCGTGCCTGCGAGCGACGTCGTCGATCAGGTACGTCAGGCCCTGCGGCACCGGGGTGCGGGAGTGCCGCTCGAACAGCGCGTGCAGCTCGCTGGCCGTGCGGCCGGTGTCCAGAGCGCGGCGGATCGACCCCTCGCTGATCCGGTACACCATCGCGGCGCCCGCCGACTCGACGATCGCGACCGCGGTGAGCTGCTCGGCCAGTTCGCGTTCCAGCGGCCCCGGCACGACGACGGTGAGGTCGGCCTGCAGCAGGAAGTGGTCGATGGGCTTGGGCATCACCTTCTGCATGGCGGCGATGACGTCGTCGGCCGGATCGCCTGCGAGCAGCTTGCGGCCGGGCCCGGTGATGGCGCCACGTCCGACGACACCCAGCGCGTGCGCCTCGGTGAGCAGACTGCCGACGGGTTCGGGCTGCAGTCGCACGGCCCAGCGCGGGCGCTGCCAGATCATCGCGGCCGACGCCGAGGCGGCGTCGGCGCCCGCGCCGTGGGGGAGGCCCGCCAGCACCGTCAGCAGCAACCGGCGGTCCAGCGGAGCCGCCGTCGAGTACAGCGAATCCGACAGCGCAGCATAGGGTTTGCCGTCCGGACCGCGGGTCGCGATGAGGCTCGGCCTGCCGGGCAGGTCGAGCCAGGTCGACGCCACCAGATGCCACTTCGCGGCGCTCGACGATTCGACGAACCGGTCGGCGGCCACCGTCGGCGCCCAGTGCGGGCCCGCGCCGTCGCCGGGATCCGGTTCCGGCATGCCTGCCGCGATCAGCCCTGCGGCCGCCGACAGCTCGACGATCAGGCCGAGCCGCTGCTCGTCGATGCCGGTGATTTTCGTCAGCCGCTTCATGTCGCGCACACCGAGGCCGCCGCTGCGCAGCTCGGGAACCGGCGTCGCCGCCAGGGTCTCGATCACCAATTCGACCTCGCGCAGCAGGTCGAGGGCCGCACCGGCGGCGACGGCGTCCACGTCCGCGCCGGAGGTGGTCGAGACCGTCGGGTCCGGAGGGGTGAGGTCCACCGGGCCGGGCGCCTCACCGCGCAGCACCTGGCCCACCAGCCGCGGCAGGATCACGGTCTCGTCGTCGACCTGGCGCAGCAGCCCCGCGGCCAGCAGGCGTGGCACGGGCCGATCGGCCGGGGTGCCGGGGGCGGCGTCTCGGGTGCGCCCGACCGGCGAGCCGTTCACCAGCCGCGACAGCAGCTCGGTCTGGGCGGTGTCGAGGCCATCGAGGCGGCGGGCGATGTCCCCGGGGGACGGCGCGGCGGTCTCGACGACGGCCTGGCCGGGATACCAGGGCAGACCCGAAGACGCCTCGGCGGCCACCCGCACCTCCGCCCCGCCCCACACCAGTGCGCGTTCGCGCAGATCGTCGACGGCGGCGTTGAGCGCCTGGTCGTCGGCGCGGCCGTCGAACAGTTCGACCAGCTTGGTCAGTGGGACGGCCGTGGTGTCGGCGTGCAGCACGAGCAGGCCGTCGAGCACCGCCAGCCGCAGGAAGTCGAGTTCGTCGGTGGCCGCCTTGACCGACTGCCGGGACGTCGCCCGTGCCGCCAGCGCGGCGACGTTTCCGGGCGGCGGCTGGGTGAGGTCCGGGCGCAACTGCAGCAGCCTGACGAGCTGCTCGTCGGGCAGTTCGGCCAGCCAGGCGCCCAGCGGGACGCCCGCCGATCCCCGGGTGGTGTCACTCCGGCCCGGCGGCGGAGTCTTTTCGGTCATTGCTGACCAGCGTAAAGCCTCCGCCCGACCTCGCCAGCACGCCCGGCGTTTGCCACAATGTGTACGTGGCTGACAAGAAGAAGAAGCAATACGTCGACAACGGCTGGCCGGCGCACCTCGACGGCGACGAGCACGCGGTCAGCGAGCTGGCCGCCGACCGCACCGGCGCGCTGTCACCGTTCGGCGATCTGACGTTTCCTCTGCCGGCCGACCAACTGCCGTACACACACCCCGTCACCGTCGTCAACAAGTAACGGTGACCGGCGGGGAGCTGTCCCACCTCGACGAGTCCGGCGCGGCCCGCATGGTCGACGTCAGCGCCAAGAACGCCACCCGGCGCACCGCCGTGGCCACCGGGGTGCTGCACACCCGCCCCGACGTCGTGGACCTCATCACCGCAGGCGGGCTGCCCAAGGGTGACGCGCTGGCGACCGCGAGGATCGCCGGGATCATGGCGGCCAAACGCACCAGCGACCTCATCCCGCTGTGCCACCAGCTCGCCCTCACCGGGGTCGAGGTGGACTTCGACATCGAGGACGCACGTGTCGTGATCACCTCCACGGTCCGCAGCACCGACCGCACCGGCGTCGAGATGGAGGCCCTCACCGCGGTGAGCCTGGCCGCGCTGACGCTCTACGACATGATCAAGGCGGTGGACCGCGCCGCGCGCATCAGCGACATCAGGGTGCTGCACAAAGAGGGCGGCAAGACCGGCGAGTGGACCAACCCGTGACGCGTACCGCCCGGGTCGTCATCGCGTCGACGCGGGCCGCGGCCGGCGTCTACGAGGACCGCACGGGCCCGCTCATCGTGGACTGGCTCGAACAGCGCGGCATCGGCACACCCGCCCCGGTGGTGGTTCCCGACGGCCGCGACGTGGCCACGGCGCTGTCCGCGGCGCACGCCGACGACGTCGACCTCATCGTCACCTCCGGCGGCACCGGCATCTCACCCACGGACGGCACGGCCGACGCGACGGCCGCCTTCGTCGACTACCAGATTCCCGGCCTGGCCGACGCGATCCGGCGGGCCGGCGAGGACAAGGTGCCCACCTCGGTGCTCTCCCGCGGTGTCTGCGGGGTGCGGGACCGCACGCTGATCGTGAACCTGCCCGGCTCACCGGGCGGCGTCAGGGACGGGCTGGCGGTGCTCGACCTGGTGCTCGAACACGCACTGGACCAACTCGTCGGGAAGGACCATCCGCGATGACGGCGATCGTGCTGCGGGCCGAACTCACCGAGGAGCCGATCGACCTCTCCGGCCACGAGGATCTCGTCGCGCACGAATCAGCCGGGGCGGTGGTCGGATTCGCCGGTGTGGTCCGCGACCACGACGGGGGCCGCACGGTGCAGAGACTCGAGTACTCCGCCCACCCGACAGCGGCGCAGGTGCTCGAAGAGGTGGCCGCCGAGATCGCCGCGGCGGGTCACGGCGTGCGTGCGATCGCGGTGAGTCACCGGGTAGGGCCGCTGGCGATCGGCGACGCCGCCCTGGTGGCCGCTGTGGCAGCCGACCACCGGGGAGCGGCGTTCGAGACCTGTGCCCGGCTCGTCGACGCCGTGAAGGACCGGCTACCGGTGTGGAAGCACCAGTTCTTCGGCGACGGCTCCGACGAGTGGGTCAACTCCGCCTGACGGCGCTCAGGCCGGCGGCGGAACCGGAGCAGGCGCGGGGGCCGGTGCCGGCAGCGGTGCGGGAACAGGCGCACCCAGCGGAGCAGGCGCAGCCGCCGGATTCACGGGGGCACCGACTGGCGCGTTCGGCGGCGGGCCACCCGGGGTGTCCGGCGTCGTCAGCGGCCGCTGCGTCAGCGCCAGCAGCGCGTCCTGGCCGGAGATGTCCTGGGTCTGGATCGCGTGCCAGATCTCCTTGAGGTACGTCACGTTCGGGCTCTGCTGCTGCCCGGTCGGAGCGAGCGCCGCGCCCGGGGGCAGGTTCTCGGGGCTGGCCAGGTGCGGGATGCCCTGGGCCATCGCCGGCAGGTCGCCGGGCACCGCGGGAAGGCCGGCAGGCATGCCGCCGGACATCGCCTCGTTGGCCGCGTCGAACATCGGCTGCGGGATGTTCACCGCGTTGAGCGGCGCCATCGGATCCGCTGCCGGGGCGGCAGGCGCGGCGACGACACCGGGTGCCGGTGCCGGAGCCGGTGC